>NZXH01000047.1 GCA_002701885.1 Rhodospirillaceae bacterium
CCAATTAGCTTATTGAAAATAGTTTCCTTACCCGAAAATTACCTTTAGATTAAATTTTTTATGATATTTTACTATTTTATAATGCCTTTTATAAATTATACAGCATTTTCAATAAATCAATCTTGTTAGTTAGGCTTTTCAAGGCTAGATTTGATTTATTATTTTTTAAATATATTTATGTTTTTTTCTTATATTAATTTTACTAATTATTGTCCGGTTTTTTTTAAGGTTATTAAGCAATAATAAAACTTTTTTATGACAAACACTAATAGAGACATATCCTTCTTACCTCAGGGCACTACCAAATTTTTCAAAAAAAGAGCCATTGAAATATTATCTGTAATACTAATTTTTTTTTCCTTATTTTTATTTATATCTCTTATTTCATATTCATCAGTGGACCCAAGCTTAAACACTTTAACTAACGCTGAAGTATCAAATTTAACCGGATTGCCAGGAGCAATAGTAGCTGATCTGACTACTCAAGTTTTTGGAATATCAATTTATTTATTGATACCTATTTTACTCACTTGGTCTTGGAGAATGATCACCCATAAAGGAATTAAAAATCTTTGGCTTAAATTTTTATTTTTAATTATCACTTTAGTTTTATTTTCACTTAATCATGAAATTGTTTTAAAAAACTTTAATCAACCTTCATTTAGTAATTTAAATGGATTAGTAGGTTTTATTTTTTATAAATATAGTATTGGGCAAATTAATAACCTAAATATAAATATAATATATTCAATTGTAATTATCTTATTTGTTTTTAGTGTTCTAAGTCTCATTTATACATTAAGCCTAAGCACAAAAGAGTGGAAAAAAATAGGTAATTTTTTTAGAGTATTCACTACAAAAATTTTTAGATTAATACTGTGGTTTACTCGTACGGGTGAAAAATTTGCTTTAAAACCTAATCTTAAAAAAGGAAATATTGATATAAGCACAGAAAAGAAACCAACAGAAAAAACTTCAAACAAAATAATAAAAAAAATACTTTCTGCTAAAACTTTTTTTAAAAAATTAATATTGAAAAGAAAAGATGGATTAAAAAGAAAAATTGAGCCAACTTTAAGTAAAGGCACTATAGATGATGAATCAGTAAACGAAAAAAAAGGTCGTATTAGTCCTAGTAATCAAAAACTGAAAAAAAGTAAAAGAGAAGAAATAGAAGCACAAACTAAGTTAAGCCTAGATAAAAATATTTTAGAATTACCACCCCTACATCTACTTTCTTTAAATACCAATAAAAAACGTACAATAAGTGAAGAAGCTCTTGAACAAAATGCTCGAATGTTAGAGAGCGTTTTAAGTGATTTTGGTATTAGCGGTGAAATAACCAAAGTAAGGCCTGGCCCAGTAGTCACACTTTATGAATTAGAGCCTGCTAGAGGAATCAAAGCTTCTAGAGTTATTAGTCTTGCAGATGATATAGCTAGATCTATGAGTGCAATTTCTGCACGTGTAGCAGTCATACCTGGACAAAATGCTATAGGTATAGAGCTACCTAATTCAAATAGAGAAACAGTATATTTACGAGAATTGCTTTCTTCGAAAGAATATGAAAACTCTGGTTCAAAACTAACTTTAGCTCTCGGGAAAGATATTGGAGGAGAACCAATATTTGCGGACCTTACAAGAATGCCCCACCTTCTTGTTGCTGGAACAACTGGCTCAGGAAAATCTGTAGCAGTAAATTCTATGATATTATCAATTTTATATAGGTTAAGCCCTGAACAATGTAAGCTAATTCTAATTGACCCCAAAATGCTTGAATTATCAGTTTATGATAATATTCCTCACCTTCTCGCTCCAGTAGTAACTGAACCTGGAAAAGCAGTTGTTGCTCTAAAATGGACAGTTAGAGAAATGGAAAAACGCTATAATTCTATGTCCCACTTAGGTGTAAGAAATATTGCAGGCTATAATCAGAGGCTTGACCAAGCAATAAAAAATAAAGAAACATTAACGAGAACAGTTCAAACTGGATTTGACGAGGAAACAGGTAAACCGATATTTGAAGAACAATTACTAGACCTTAAACCAATGCCATATATTGTAGTTGTAGTTGATGAAATGGCAGACCTTATGCTGATAGCAGGAAAGGACATTGAAGCTTCAGTTCAAAGATTAGCACAAATGGCTCGAGCTGCTGGTATTCATTTAATTATGGCTACTCAAAGACCTTCTGTAGATGTTATAACTGGTACAATTAAGGCTAATTTCCCAACAAGAATTAGTTTCCAAGTAACATCGAAAATTGATAGCAGAACAATTCTTGGTGAACCAGGAGCAGAGTCACTGCTTGGTTCAGGAGACATGCTTTTTATGCAATCAGGAGGTAAATTAAGAAGAGTCCACGGGCCTTTTGTTAGTGATAATGAAGTTGAAAAAATTGTAGACTTTTTAAGACGACAGCAATCCCCAATGTATATAGAAGAGGTTACTACAGACGTAGATGATACTACTCAAAATAATAACTATAATGCTATATCAGCTGAAAATAATGATAAAGATGAAGATTTATTTAATAAAGCAACTGATCTAATTTGTCGTGAGGGAAAGGTTTCTACTAGCTTTATACAAAGGCACTTTCAAATTGGTTATAATAGAGCAGCAAGGATTGTTGAGAGAATGGAAAAAGAAGGAATAGTTTCAAAACCAAACAGGGTTGGAAAAAGAGAAATTCTTTCTAGAATAATAAAAGATGAATAAATATTCCAAAAAAAAATTAAATTTATTATATATATATATATTAATTTTTTTATTTGTAGTATTTATGTTTTTTTCTTCACAAATTTTTGCAAAAAATAACGACGAAATTATTAGTAAAATTGAAAATTACTTCAATAATATTAACACCCTTCAAGCAGAGTTTATCCAGATAGATCATTATGGGAATTCTAAGAGCGGTGTATTACGAATGGCAAAACCAGGAAAAATTAGATTTGAGTATGATAAGCCATCGTCAATAATTATTATTAGCGATGGACAATATATAATATTTTTTGACAAAAAACTTGGGCAAATTAATAGAATACCAAAAAATAAAATCCCGATTAAATTCTTAATCGATGATAAATTTTCTTTCAAAAAAAATGAAATTCTTATAAAAAATTTAAATTACGACGGAAACGTTATTTCAATAACAATTAAAGATAATAAAAATCATTTTAGTGGAGACCTTACTCTTTTATTTGAAGACAAACCCTTAGTATTAAGACAATGGATCATCCAAGATTCTCAAGGATTTACTACAAAAGTTTCACTGCAAGAAATTAGCACAGATATTGTTATAAATGATACATATTTTAAATTTAATTACCAAGAAAATTTTGATAAAATAAATAAATCTTTTTTGCCGGAATAACTTTATGCTTATATAAAATGAATAAATTAATATTTGTGATTGATAAATATGAACAATAGGCCAATAGTTGGGATAGTTGCAGGAACAATGGAACTAGACGCAATCAGTTGGCATTCAGCTGGAGAATCAAGCTTAATAGCTCTGACTGAAGTATCTGGTTGTAATCCTGTAATTATTCCTGCTCTTGGTAATAATTTAAACCTTAATGATGTTCTTGACGACTTAGATGGACTCTTCCTTTCAGGAGGAGCAACAAATATTCATCCAAAAAATTATTCAGGTAAATTGTACAGAGATAAAGATTTATACGATAGAAAAAGAGATAGTACATCAATACCACTAATTAAATTAGCTATAGAAAAAGATATACCAATTTTTGCAATTTGTAGAGGTTTCCAAGAACTTAATGTTGCTTTAGGGGGATCACTTTACTCTTACCTTCATGAAGAACCCGGTAAATTTGATCACAGAAGAGATAGAACTAAATCTATTGAATATCAAACTATACCATCCCACAATATCAACATACACGAAGATGGATTAGTTAATAAAATTTTAAATAAGAAAAATATAAAAGTTAATTCTTTGCATGGGCAAGGTATAAATAAATTAGGAGAGGGTTTAAAAATTGAAGCTGTTGCAGAAGACTCTACTATAGAAGCAATTAGTTATACTAAATCTAATATTTGGTCCTTGGGTGTTCAATGGCACCCAGAGTTAAGTATAGATCATGATCTTTACTCCAGAGAGCTATTTAAGGCTTATGGAGCGGCTTGTAAAATTAAAAAAAAAAAGAATAAGTAGAGAAAAATATGATAGATCAAGAAATAGAAATTATTAGACTTACCCATATAGCTAAATTTACTAAGAAAATCTTAGATATTGATTGGTTTAGTAGAACCAACCAACCATTGTCAAATCATGAAAAAGAGTTATCAGAAAAATATATCTCTGCAATCGGTTTCCCTGAGGCAAACATATCAAATGTTCCAGGTTGGAGTGAGGCTGCGGGTATTGCGGAAAACCCAAATTGGAATTCAAATTGGTGGGAAGCTGAAGAACAACTTAGATCAGCATTGTTAGCACAATCATTAGAAAGTATAAATGATAATGAGTTAAGTCATGCTTTAAATCATGTAACCACCCAAACTGCTGGACAATCTCTTGAAGCTGTAGCTTTTGATAAATTTGCTGAAGAATTAGATGATCTTGACTATTACCAATCTTTTGTTAATGCAGCTGCTGGAATGGCAATCGCATCAGCTTACCAGGCAGCCTTAGTTCTATCAGCCAGCGCTCACCAAGACCACCCATTCTCGTTAAAATTTCAACTTTTCGAAAATGGCAGACTTCCATTGGGGATAATTGGAAATACTTTTTCAATTTTTTAAATTAATATGAAAATTGCTACATGGAATATAAACAGTATCAGAATAAGAATAGACCAAGTTATAAGGTTTTTATTAAAAGAAAAAATTGATATTTTGTGCCTTCAAGAGACCAAGGTTACTGATAATCTCTTTCCTTTTAAGACGTTCAAAGATAATGGTTATAATTTTATAAAAGTAAATGGTCAAAAACAGTATAATGGAGTTGCAATAATTTCTAGATTACCGATAACCAGATCATATAAAAAAGATTTTTGTGAAAAAAAAGAAAAGCGTTATATTAGTATAACTTTAGAAAATAATATTGAAATTCATAATTTTTACTTCCCCGCAGGCGGTATTGAACCTGATATAAAAAAGAATCCAAAATTTGAAGAAAAGCTAAATTTTTATTCGAAAGTAACAGATTGGTTTACAAAAAGAAACTCGAAAAAAAAACAAATATTAGTTGGTGATATGAATATTGCTCCTAGCGAAAATGATGTTTGGTCTCATGAAAAACTAATTAATATTGTCAGTCACACACCTATCGAAATAAAGTATTTTGACAAATTAATCAAAAGTTTTGATTGGGTTGACGCAGTAAGATATTTTAATGGTGATAAAAAAAAAATTTTTTCTTGGTGGAGCTATAGAGTCATCGAGTGGAAATTAGAAAATAAAGGCAGAAGATTAGATCATATATGGGTTGAAAAATCTTTAAGTAAAAAAATCCAGAACATTCAAGTATTAAAAAAATTCAGAAACTATTCTCAGCCATCAGACCATGTACCGTTAATTTTAGACTTAGACATTTAATTTATACATAAAATATCTTCCAATAGTAATGCCTTGGGGTAACTGCAATTCTGTGAAAAATTTTGAACTTAAACTTTGATCTCCCACTACAAGTCCATTTACATCAATAATCTTGGAAAGAATTACAGAGAGAGATTCTGCTCTCTTTAAACTTTCATCTTCATTTCCTGAGCCAATATCAAAATGAGCTAAAATAATTGGAGCACTAACTTCCTTTTTAAATTTAAAAAGTGTGCTTTTAAAATCACCTTCGTATAAATATTTTTTAGGAGGAATACAGTCTGGATGCGCTTTAACACTCTTTTCAAAAACAAATACTTTTTTTTCTGGGAATATTTTTTTTATGTGATCATAGGTTCTTCCGTTCCCCAAACCTATTTCAAGAATTACACCTTGTAGATCACTAATTAATTCTGAAGCAAATTCTATACAAACTTTTTGAGACTGAAGGCGCCTTATAGCAGATTCAAGCCTACTCATATAAATAAACTAATTATTACCAAGAGATTTAGCTAATTGAGCTGTTGTTTGTTCTAATCGCGCTGCTAGCTCTCTTAAAATTTGAACAGCCATTTGAGGAAATTCGCTAACTAGTCTAAAAAACAAATCTTTAGAAATTCTCAAAACAACTACATCGGAAGAAGCCCTAACTGTAGCTGTTCTCGGTACATCACATAGTATTGATATTTCTCCCACAATTTGATGTTTTCCAATTTGACTTACAGTCTTGGAATCTCCATTGGCCATTTCAATTATAATATCCGCTTCACCTTCAATAATTATAAAAGCTGCATCTCCAGGGTCACCTTGAACACACAAATCAAGTCCTTTGCGAAATGTCAACCTTTCACTTGTGAAAGCAAGTAATTTTAATTTTGCAGGTTCAATATTAGCAAATATAGGAACTTGTCGTAATAATTCTACTTCATCATTAAGGCTCACAAGATATCTCCTTATTTATTCTTATCTTCAATTAGCTTAGCCAAACCATCACCAGAATTTAGCTCTTCAAAACTGCCGAATTTAATTATCTTACCTTTTTTCATAGCAATAGTTTTATCAAAATAAGAAGCTTGCGAAGTTGAAGGCACAATCCATAGCAGACAACGACCTTTCATTTCATTAACTAGTTTTTTCATTATTGTTTCAACTATATTGCTCTCAATAGCAGACAATCCGTCAGATATTATCAATACGTCAGGATTTTTAATTATAGATCTCGCTAATATTAATTTTTGTCTTTGAGCCAAAGTTAATCTGGAGCCAGAAATTCCTACATTAAAGTCTAACCCTACACTTACAATAGCTTTCCTTAAACCAATTTGAGCAATCACATCAGCCAATATTTTTCCTACTCTATCAGCTGATTCTGCTTCACCGTAAGCTATTTTTCCAAATAGAATATTATCCTGAAGAGTTGCTCCAGTGATGTATTGATTTGAATTATAAAATTCAATATCTTTTTTCAAACTTTCTGGAAGTCCCTCTGAAAAAATTTTTCTTGCTTTAAGTATCTCTCCTTGAAATTCTTCAGTAACAATACCTAATCTGTGTCTTGCTGGAACAAGCAGAAAGGGAAGCCCAATTAACTTTGCCACTTCATCTTCTTTAAGCTGATCTAAATGCTCTTTACTTACCCTACCCAATATAGCTTGGAAATCTGGCAACTCTTCAGAGGATATAAAACTAAATTGCTGAAAAAATTCATGGTCAGGAGGTAAATCAGCAAACAATTCTACCATAGTTGCAGCTACTTGATAACCAGTATGAAGCATTTTATCTTTTAGACCTGCTTTATCAAGTACACTCATAACATAACTATGGTTTCCTAAATGATTCATATCAAACTCATCACTAGTTGGGTTTCCAAAAATTAAATTTTCTCCAACAGTTGCATTCGTATTGTAAGAATTAACTTCAAATGATTCTACCAGATTAGCCAAGTCCTTATCATTTGCTATTTTTTGAATAAAACTCTCTCTTGCCTGAAGAACAAGGTCAGTGGTTTGTTTCTTTGTATCTGGATCTATTGTACCTCTTAATCCAAGTTGATAAACATCATCTGTAAGATCAGCAATTTCAAGCACTCTTAATGCCTGCTCAACAAGAGAATCATCATCAGTTGCCCCTGCAGCTGCATAATCCGTCCATATAGCATTTGGGTCATCAGTTGAATTGCCTGATGCTACAGAGGTAGAAATTGTTGATTTGAATTCTTTTGCTTTTTCTGAATCAGGATTTTCTGATATTTGTTTATGCCTCAACCCATAGTAAAGATTGTCTGCCAAAGAAGAAGAAAAAACATATCCCCCTGAGCCAACGTAAGACATACGCCTTCCTGTTAAAGACTCAGGAGCTTGAGATATATCATTACCTCCCAAATTTATTGATCCAGAGGAAGGTTGAATAAGACGAGCTAAAAGCATTGCTAGATCTTCTCTTCCGCTACCTGGAATTCCAACTAAAGCAACTGATTCATTTAACGAAAATTTTATATTTGCCCCATCAACGATAGCAGTCTCTTGGTCATCATTTAAAATAACATTTGTAAGTGATAAATCTCCAGATAATCCATTATCATCTTTTGGTTCTTCTGTTTGAGCAAGTTCGTCAATCATATCAACAGGCTCAAATTGAGAAATCACTTGATCATATTTAATTTTTGAATCTGCTTGTTTTTGATAATAGCCTAATAACTCTTTCCATGGAGAAGCTAAATCTTTATGGGCGGCTATAGCGGCCATCAGAGTTCCTACTTCAAGCTCTCCTTTAATAACTAAATATCCTCCAATAGAATAAAAGAAAAACGGACCAAGTTGTTGAATAAAATTATTTACAAATTTTATGAAAAATTTTTGTCTATAAATTTTGTATCTTACGTCAAATATTCCACTTAGTTGATATGAAAATTCTGCCCGCTCCCTTCTAGAAGTATCATGAACATGCACTTCTTCTACACCTTGAACTGTTTCTCCAATCCTATCAGATAATGTTCTAACCCTTTTAACTCTTTCTTTTCCTAAAAGATTAACTTTCATTTGTAATTTAGGAATTAGGTAGAGTTGAATAGGATAAAGAGCTACAGCCGCTGCTGCCATGAAAGGGTTTTGGGCAAACAAAAAACCTAATATTACTAATAATTGTCCACCTTGAAAAATAGGTTGAGCGAACGCATCTCCAATAAAACCACCAAGTGGCTCTACCTCAGCAGTAATCATGGGTATAATTTCACCTTGGGACATATTTTTGAAAGTCCCTCTAGGAAATCTTAAAACACGACTGTAAAGGTCATATCTTAAGCGCCTTAACATTCTCTCACCAGTAAGGCCCTTGTATACATTTATGATATATTTAAAGGCTTGATTAATAACTACTAAAATTAAAAAGAGGATACATAAGATAATTAACCATTGTATATGGTCTACGGAAAAGCCAAGATTTAGGCCAAATAATTCTGCTTTTTGAGGAAAAGTTTCAGGGTCACCTTGAATAGCACCATTTATAATTTGCTTAGGTAACTCATAAAAAATGTAAAGAACGGGAAAGGAAAGTATGGCCATTAGAGTCAGCGTTACTTGCTGCCTACTACTAAACTTAAGAATATACTTAAATATGCTTTTTTCCATCTTTTTTCCCTAAAATTATACTTTTTTAATACCTACTCTTGATTGATCAATAGGTCAAAGCTATAAAACCAATTCGAACATAATAATTCAAAACTTTGCTGGGTTGAACTAAAACTATAGGCTATTATTGAAAAATGATTAAAAAATTTGATAATTCTAAAATCTCTGGCTCAAGAGTTCTTATTTATAGTCATGATACCATGGGTCTTGGCCATTTAAGACGAAGTAGAGCCATAGCAAATTCACTAGTAGAAAAATATGACGATTTATCAGTATTAATACTCTCTGGCTCTCCAATAATTGGTAGCTTTGATTTTAGCAATAGAGTTGATTATGTTAGAATTCCCGGTGTTATCAAATTAAAAGATGGAGAGTATACCACACTAAATCTAGCGATAGATATTGATGAAACTATATCTATGAGATCCTCAATCATAAAACATACTGCAGATATATTTGACCCTGATGTATTCATAGTAGATAAAGAACCAACCGGGCTGAGGGGGGAAGTTCTAGAGACTCTGAAGATGCTTAAAGAAAGAGGAAAACACCTTGTTTTAGGACTTAGAGATGTTCTTGACTCCTCCGCTGCGCTTGAACCTGAGTGGAAACGAAAAAATGTTTTGCCTGTCCTTCGAAAATTATACGACGAGATTTGGATTTATGGACTTCCTCAAATTTATGAGCCTCTGAATGATCTTCCATTACCTAAAAAAGTTTTAGATAAAATAACATATACTGGCTATCTCAGAAGATCCGTTAAGAATACATCTAACTCTATGGATAGGTTTTTTCCAGAAAAAGAACCTTATTTGTTAGTTACACCAGGAGGAGGAGGAGACGGAGAAGAATTAATCGAATGGGTACTAAGTGCTTATGAAAATGACCCTCTATTACCCTACGCAGCTTTATTTGTTCTTGGACCATTCATGCAACCAGAACTTCAAGAAGAATTTATGAAAAGATGTAAAAAAATGAAGAGGATCCATGTAATCACTTTTGATGTTCAGATGGAAGACTTAGAATCTAATGCTGCAGGTATAGTGGCTATGGGTGGCTACAATACATTTTGTGAAATTCTGTCTTTGGATAAAAGGGCAATTATTATTCCAAGAACCTCACCAAGGTTTGAACAATATATTAGAGCCTCAAGAGCAGAAGAGTTAGGTCTTGTCAAAATGCTTGAAGATAACGGCAAACTTGACCCTTTATTAATGGCTCAAGCATTAAAAGAAATGCCTAAGCAAAAAAAACCTTCTGAAATAATTGTACCTGGGCTTTTAGAAGGTTTAGAAAATGTAAATAGACTAGTTGAGCCATGGATAAGTAGAAAGAATGATAAAGAGATTAATTTACATAAAAATATTACACCACTTAAAAGAGCATAACTTATAAACTATGCATGTGGCGTTTATTTTAAAAGGGTACCCACGAATATCTGAAACTTTTATTGCCCAAGAAATTCTAGCCTTAGAACAAAAAGGTATTAATATATATATATTTTCTTTAAGAGGTCCGAGAGAAAAATTTACTCATCAAATTAATAAAAAAATAAAGGCAAAGGTATACTATATACCAGAATATATATATAAATCACCTTTAAAAATTTTTTTGTCATGGCTAAAAATAAGAAAACTTCCTGGATATAAAACTTCCCAAAGAGAGTGGTTTAAAGACTTAAAAAAGGATTTTACCCCAAACAGAATTAGAAGATTTGCACAAGCAATAGTTTTATCTAAAGAGTTACCTAGCTCTATTACACACCTGCATTCTCATTTTTTACATACACCTACATCAGTTACTTATTATGCATCAAAAATTTTGGGCAAACCTTACTCAATATCTGCTCATGCAAAAGACATATGGACAACAAAAAACTGGGAAAAAGAAAAAAAACTTAAAAATGCTTTATGGACAACCACCTGCACAAAGCAAAACCAAGAACATTTATTAGCTTTATCTCCGAAGTCAAATATAAACCTAATTTATCATGGAATTGATTTTGACCGCTTTCCACCTCCTCATGAAGAAGAACCAATAAAAAAAGATTTAAAAGAAAATTCACCATTTATTATATTATCAATTGGCAGGTTGGTAGAAAAAAAAGGTTTTGATATTCTATTAAAAGCTCTATCCTTACTACCTAATGAAATAAATTGGAAATTAGAACATATTGGTAATGGTCCATTAAGTAAAGAATTGAAAACTCTCTCAAGAAGGCTAGGTTTACAGAAAAAAATAAATTGGAATGGAACTTTAACACAAGAAAATATTTCAAAATTTTATCAAGTAGCTGATATTTTTGTTTTAGCATCTAAAATAACAAACTCAGGAGATAGAGACGGGATTCCAAATGTTCTTATGGAAGCACAATCACAAGGAATTGCGTGTATAAGCACAAAACTCCCGAGCATAGAGGAATTAATTATAAATAATGTTTCTGGTATTTTAGTTGAAAGTGGCTCAATATTTAAGCTTAAAGAAGCTATGATTAACTTAATCATGCACCCTGACATAAGAAAAAAAATAGGTTATGCTGGCCAAACTAGGGTAAAAGAAAATTTTTCAATGCACGTTGGTATTGAAAAACTTTCAAAGCTTTTTTTAAGTTAAATACATTATGAAAATAGCATTTTATTCTCCTCTAAAACCATATGACCATAAAGTAATTTCAGGAGATAGAAACATTGCCAAATCCTTGATTAAATTATTCGAAAGTTTAGGGCATGAGGTAATTATTCCATCCAAATTTAGAAGCTATGCTAAAAATTCAGAGGCACAACACTCTATATACGAAAAATCATCTAAAGAAATATCTATGATTTTAGATGAATTTGACAACAAGGTCCCTGATCTATGGTTTACTTATCATAGTTATTATAAAGCACCAGATTATTTTGGACCTTTAATAAGTAAAAAGCTATCTGTACCATATATTATTCTAGAAGCATCTTACGCAAAAAAAAGAAGTATAGGGGAATGGAAAATTGGTAGCAGAGAAGCTTTTAAATCAATTACCTCTGCTAACGCTATAATTAATTTTACAAACAGAGATTTTGAAGAGATAAATAAAATTATTAGGCATAAAAGCCAAAATTATATTTTACCGCCTTTTCCAGATACATCTATATTTTATAAAAAAGATTTGGATAAAAATATTTTTAAGAAAAATTTTTCCTCTAAGTTTAGTATTCCAGAAAGTGCTCCTTGGGTGTTAACCGTTGGGATGATGAGGGATGATGATTCGAAACTAGCATCATATGAAATACTTTCAAAATCAATGAATTTATTAAATCAAGATTACTATCTTTTAGTGGTTGGAGACGGCCCAAAAAAAACATATGTAAAAAAATTATTGAAAGAAGCAATAAATGAAAAAGTATTTTTTCTTGGAGAAATGAAACCTATAGACCTTGCTAATTTATATAACTGTTGTGATATATTTGCTTGGCCAGGTGTAAATGAAGCTTTTGGATTATCTTATCTAGAAGCCCAAGCATGTGGCTTGCCTGTAGTAGCAGGAAACTCTGGTGGTGTTTCAGAAGTAATAAATAAAACTAAATCTGGGTTTTTGGTAGATATTACTGATAAAAACCCACAAAATTTTAGTAATGCTTTAGAGAAACTAATTACTGACTCGAACCTTAGGTATAATATGAGTATTGCAGCTGAAAATTTTATTAACAGAGATAGAACTTTAGAAACTACGGCTGAAAAACTTAATAATATTTTATATATGGTATTAAATAATTATAAAAATTTAAATTAATGAAAAATATAGTATTCATAAGACACGCTGAAACAGAATGGAATTTAATGGGACTTATTCAAGGCCACACAGACATTCCTATTTGTAAAGAAGGTGAATCAAATGCTAAAAAGTGGAAGATTAATTTAAAAGATTATACTCTTTGGTCAAGTCCATTACAAAGAGCAACCAGAACTGCAGAGATAGTTTTTTCAAAAAAACCAAAAATTGAAAATGCATTAATTGAAATGAATTGGGGTGACTGGGAAGGAAAAAAGCTATCTGAATTAAGGAATAAATTGGGTAAAAAAATGAAAATAAATGAAAACCTTGGGCTAGATATGAGGCCAGTAAATGGGGAAACACCTAGAGAAGTACAAGGTAGAGTTTCTAGTTGGCTATTATCTATATATAATTTAGGAAATAATCATGTTTGTGTTACCCATAAAGGTGTTATACGTTCTGTAATTGCTCTATCTACCGACTGGGAAATGAAAGGGAAGATACCAATTAAAATAGAAGATGGTAAAGCATATAGTTTTAATTTTAGTAACAAAAAAAAATTAACTTATTCATCTACAATATCAATGATTTGAAATAACAAACATGCATAAAAGAGTTTTATTTTATGTCCAACACCTTCTTGGAATAGGACATTTAAAAAGAGTTTCAATAATTGTAAAACAAATGTCTTTAAAGGGTTTAGATGTAACAGTTATTTCCGGTGGAAACAGAGTAGATAGTATAGATTTTGGAAAAGCTTCTTTTATACAACTTCCCTCCGCAAAAGCAAAAGACTCCAATTTTTCAACTTTAATTGATGAAAATGGAAATACAATTAACGATATTTGGAAAAAAAATAGAAGAGAACTAGTTCTAAATGTATTTCAAAAATTAGAACCACATATATTAATAACTGAAATGTTTCCCTTTGGAAGAAATCAAATGAAATTTGAACTTTTACCTCTTTTAGAGGAAGCAAACAATAGTAATGTAACAATAATTTCTTCCATAAGAGATATAATTGTAAGCGATATAAAAAAAACAAAGGTGGAGCAGCGTAATTTTCTACTCACAAAATACTATAAATATATACTTGTGCATGGAGAAGAGAAATATTATTCAATAGGGAAAAATCTTGGTTTAGATAAACTCAATATAAAAAAAATATATTATACTGGTTATGTTTGTAATCAAAAAAACAATAAAAATTCACTACCAAGATACAAAAAAGAAATTCTAGTTTCTGCTGGGGGAGGAGCTGTAGGAAAGAAGATTATTGTAAATGCTATTAAGGCTTCTTCACTTTTTTTTGATCAAGACTTTACTTGGAGGATATTAATAGGACTTAATGAAAATGATCAAAACAAAAAAGAATATTCCAAACTGGCACATCAAACAGGAAAGAAAATAATAATTGAATATTTTACGGAAAATTTTAATATACTTCTCTCCAATTGCTTAGTTTCTATTAGCCAAGCAGGATATAATACTTTCTTAGAAGCGATTTCTTGCAAAGTAAAGTCTATATTTATTCCATATGCTGAAGACATTAAAAGCGATCAAATAATCAGAGCTAGATCTTTTAGCTCACTTAACTTTATTAAATATATAGACGAAAAAGACTTAAATCCGTCTAAAATAAAAGATAGCATAATTGAACTAATGAAACAGGAGGATAGAGAGTTTAATTTACCAAATTTTGATGGTGCTGAAAATACATATAAATTTATTAATGGCCTTACTAATGAGTAAAATTTGGAGAGATTTAAACACCGAATTAGAAAGATGGAAAGATGCATCTATCTATCCTATTTTCTGGATAAGGGATGACGATGCTATCAAAGATGGACCAAAACTTACAAAATTAATTTTTACTGCAAAAAAATTTAACACTCCTCTTTCAATTGCTGTTATACCATTTTTAATTGAGAAAAATTTGATTGAAAGATTAAATTCTTACGATTTAATTACGGTTCTACAACACGGATTTAAACATAAGAATTATGAACCAAATAATCAAAAAAAGTCTGAATTTGGACAAAGCAGAGACTTAAATAATATGATCGCAGATATATTTCATGGGACAAAATTAATATCTGAAGCCTTTGAGAAAATATTTGAACCAATTTTCGTCCCACCATGGAATAGAATGAACCACCTGCTTTTACCTTATATTTATTCTTTAGGAATTAAAGGAGTATCTTCTTTTAATAAAAACTTGGTAGATAATACAAATAATAAATCTATAGTTATGAATACTAATATTGATATTATTGATTGGAAAAAAAACAAAAAATTTATAGGCGAAGAACAAATTATACAACAATTAATTTTTGAGCTTATAAGTAGAAGAAATAAAAAAAATGAAGGATATAATGAACCTATCGGAATTCTAACTCACCATAATCAAATGAATGATAGCGCTTTTTTATTTTTGGAAAAATTAATATTGAACACAAAAACCTATGGGGCTCAATGGAATTCAATAAAAGAAATAATAATGAAAAAAAAATAAAGGAATTTAAATATAAATTTCAATCTAATTTATGGGATATAGCCCAAACTATCTTATGGTTATCTATTTTACTATATTTTGTATTTTTTATAGACCTTTCAAATACTTTACTTTATATAGCTTTTTTCTTTATAATTTTACTATTAATATACTCTACTTATTTAATACTAAAGAGTTTATCAAAAATAACTTTTGATGAAGAAGAAGTAATTAAATCTAATCCAGTTATTAAAACTATTTTAAAATGGAAAGATATATCAGAAATTAAATTAAATTATTATTCTACCAGAAGAGATAAAGAAAAAGGGTGGATGGTTTTATTTCTACTTAATAGACAAAAAAAGATAGTAATTCATTCCTCAATATCAGGTTTTGACGAGATACTAAAGCAAATAGGAGCAAAAACATACTCAAATAATTATTTATTTAATTTTTATACAGAAAATAACTTTAAAGCTATGGGTATTAATTTGTATAATAAGGATAAATAAAAACAAAGAGCTTATGAATGGATAATATACTTTTAGTTAACGACCTTCATGTTGAATTTAATGCCCCTGAGGGTTTAATTAAAGCTGTAAAAGGGGTCTCTTTTAAAATTCCAACAGGGAAAACTATAGCAATAGTGGGAGAATCAGGTTCAGGAAAATCAGTAATTTCTCAATCTATTATGGGTATCTTACCCAAAAATGGTTCAGTAGCTCAGGGTCAAATAAAATTCTATGACCCTAAAAACTCTTTCAAAGAAACAATGATTACATCTATAAAAAATAATAGCCCTGAAATGAGAAAGGTTAGAGGGTCTGGAATATCAATAATTTTTCAGGAACCAATGACCTCATTGTCCCCTTTGCATACCATTGGAAATCAAATCGCTGAAGGTTTTCTTTTACATAATAAGGTTGGTAATAATGAAGCAAGGGAGGCAACTGTTGAAATATTAAAATTAGTAGGATTTCCAAACCCTTCAAAATCAATAGATATATATCCGTTTGAATTATCTGGTGGTTTAAGGCAAAGAGCAATGATTGCAATGGCTATGATCTGCAGACCAGCTCTTTTAATAGCAGATGAACCCACCACAGCTTTAGATGTAACCGTTCAGGCGCAAATTTTAAAATTAATGAAAGACCTTCAATCGAACTTAGAAATGGCCATACTTATGATAACCCATGATTTAGGGGTTGTAGCAAATATGGCAGATGAAATAATTGTTATGTACCATGGGGAAATTATGGAATATGGAAGCCTAAAGGATATATTTCATGATCCTCAACACCCATACCTTAAGTCTTTATTAAAAGCTGTTCCTAGATTTGGCATGGGACCAAATGAAAGGCTAATTCCTATTAGAGAAATCAATTCCAAAATTTCTACTTTGGGTTCAGAG
Source organism: Rhodospirillaceae bacterium (assembly GCA_002701885.1). Classification (GTDB taxonomy): domain Bacteria; phylum Pseudomonadota; class Alphaproteobacteria; order SHVP01; family SHVP01. The sequence continues at coordinate 16,842 of NZXH01000047.1, forward strand.
ATAAATTTAGAAACAGGTAACAAAGTAGTCCTTGAAGTTAAAAACTTAAGTAAAACATTTACAACAAGAAAAAAATCATTTCTTAGTAATTCTTCCCAAAACGCAATTAAAGCTATTGATGATGTTAGCTTTGATGTGCCTAGAGGAGAATGTGTAGGTTTAGTAGGCGAATCAGGTTGTGGAAAAACTACCACTAGCAAAATTATAATGGGCGCACTTAAGCCAGACACAGGAGAAATAATTTTCAATACTAGTAAAAGCAAAATAGATGTATTAAAAATAAGACAGAGAAAAGAAGTCTTATATTTTAGAAAAAGTTCGCAATATATTTTTCAAGACCCCTTTAGTTCTTTAAACCCAAGAATGACGGTTTTTGACATTATAAATGAGCCATTGATTATACATAATTTAGGCTCGGAGGAAGATAGACTCAATAAAGTAAAATCACTAATTGAAATGGTAGGTCTTCCAATTACTTCATTAAGAAGATATCCCCATAGCTTTTCTGGAGGGCAAAGACAACGGATTGGCATTGCAAGAGCCTTAGCATTAGAACCTGAGTTTCTAATTTGCGACGAACCAGTTTCAGCTTTAGACGTTTCAATTCAAGCTCAAGTTCTTAATCTGCTTAAAGATCTTAAACGGGATCTAGGTTTAACCTATCTATTTATTTCCCACAATTTAGCTGTAATTGATTATATTTCAGATTATATTATTGTTATGTGTGCAGGCAAAATCGTTGAAAAAGCACCCAAAGATGATTTTTTCAATAATGCACAACACCCCTATACAAAAGCGCTTTTAGGTGCAGTGCCTGAACCTAATCCAAATAAAAAGTTAAATTTTCAAAACCTAATGGATGGAAAAGCTTCAATCCCATCTGAGTGGCCAGAAAAATATGTAATAAACGAAAAATTTTCACCTACAATGAATGAAATTGGAAATAACCACTGGGTGTTATCAAATGTTTAATTATCAAGAAAGTAAACATTCAAATTTATTCAAACCTGAAAGTATCATTATATTTTTAGTAATAATGACTTTATTTACAATTATTCCAATGAAACTGTATGCGGAAAAGTATATAGAATCTGAATACTTTATCCAGAAAGTACAGAATAATACTTTGCCTTCTATTGAAAATCGTATTCCAAAAAAACCTAGATTAATTAATGTCGAAGAACCTGGAAAATATGGTGGAGAGATCAGAATGTTCATTGGGCGTACTAAAGATATTCGCCTTATGGTAGTATACGGATACTCTAGGTTAGTAGGGTATAATATAAATAGGGATCTAGTTCCTGATATACTTGAAAAGTTTGAAATTATAGACAATAAAAAATTTACTTTTTATTTAAGGAAAGGACATAAATGGTCTGATGGAACTGAGTTTACTTCAGAGGATTTCAGGTATTGGTGGCAAGACGTAGCAAATAATGAAAAATTATCTCCCTCTGGACCACCCAATGATATGATTCAAGATAACGAAGCTCCAGAATTCAAGGTTATTGATAAATACACAGTTCAATACGAGTGGAAAAAACCCAAAACATCTTTTTTAAATCGTTTAGCTAGCGCCTCTCCTTTATTTATATATCGACCAGCACATTATTTGAAACAATTTCATATAAAGTATACGCCTGAAGAAGATATTAAAAAAAACAATAAAAGTAAAAGGAACTGGGCAGCTATACATAACAAAAAAGATAACTTATATAAATTTGACAACCCAGACCTTCCTACTCTTCAGCCTTGGTTTAATTCAACCAGTCCACCTGCAACAAGATATATATTTAAAAAAAATCCATACTTTCATAGGGTGGATCAAAATGGAAGACAACTGCCTTACTTAAATCAAGTGAGGTTTTCTCAAGTTTCAGCTTCGTTGATAGCAGCTAAAGCCGGTGCAGGTGAGTCTGATTTACAAGCCAGAAATTTAAGCCTAAAAAGTTTTCCCTTTTTAAAAAAGAATGAAATTAAACTCGGGGACAACTCAAAGTATAAAACATATCTTTGGAAGGGTGCTAAAGGGTCTCACATAGCACTTTTTCCAAATCTAAATATTAATAACGAAATTCTAAAAGAGTTATTTAGGGATGTTAGGTTTAGAAGGGCATTATCATTAAGTATTGATAGAGAGTTAATCAATGAAGCATTATATTTTGGTCTTGCTTCAGAAAGTAATAATACTGTTTTAAAAGAAAGTGAACTATTTAAGGAAAAATATAAAACTTCTTGGACTCAGTATGATATTGATAAAGCAAATGACCTACTAGATAAAATAGGAACAATTAATAAGGGTAGTGATGGTTTCCGCGTAATGAAGAATGGGAAAAGACTAGAAATAATTGTTGAAACCTCTGGGGAAAGCGAAGAAGAAACTGATGTTTTAGAATTAATAAAAGAAAGCTGGGAAGAAATTGGTATAAAGTTATTTTCAAAACCATCACAAAGAGATGTTCTGAGAAATAGAATTTTTTCTGGTGAAACAATGATGGCGGTCTGGTCAGGTCTAGAAAACGGCATTCCAACTAGGAATTTTGAACCGAGAGAATTGGCTGTTACTTCTCAACAACAATTTCAATGGCCAAAGTGGGGTCAATATGTTGAAACAAGAGGGTTGTCGGGAGAAAAAGCAGATTTGAAAGAAGTTATAATGCTTAATGATTTACTAGTTAAATGGCAAAATACATCGGAACAAAATTTAAGAAAGAAAATATGGCAAGATATGCTCGATATTCATGCTGATCAAGTCTACACTATTGGAATAGTTTCTGGAGTAAAACAGCCAGTTGTAGTAAGAAAAAACCTCAAAAATGTTCCTAAAAATGGAATTTATAATTGGGACCCAGGGGCACATTTTGGTATCTACATGCCCGACACATTTTGGTTAGAATAATTAAGGGTTATAAAGCTAATGTTCAATTATCTAATTCAAAGAATGTTTGTTATGATACCTACTCTACTGGTAATTAGTTTTCTTATATTTGTAATAATCCAACTTCCTCCAGGGGATTATTTATCTAATCAACTTCTAGAACTTCAATCTCAAGGTGATTCAGCCGCTGCAGAACGAATAGCTTTTTTAAGAGAACAGTACGGTCTTGATAAGCCCTTTATACAACAATATGGAATCTGGTTAGGAGTCTTACCTGGTAATGAAGGTTTCTCTGGACTTCTTCAGGGAGATTTTGGTCAATCTTTCGAGTTTGATATGCCAGTAAGTGAAGTAATCGGTGATAAAATATGGCTATCAATAATTGTTTCTTTCGCTACAATAATTTTTACCTGGGTTGTTTCTTTTCCAATCGGTGTTTATTCAGCAACTCATCAATATAGTGTAGGTGATCATTCACTTACACTAATTGGCTTCTTGGGTCTTGCGACCCCTAATTTTCTTTTAGCTTTAGTTTTACTATATTTTGCAAACGTATGGTTTGGAACTGAAATTGGCGGGTTAATGGATGAAAAATATCTCGATCAGCCCTGGTCATTTGATAAATTTATGTCTGTGTTAGAGCATTTATGGGTCCCAGTTGTGGTTATTGGAACATCTGGAACAGCTGGTATGATAAGAAGGTTACGGGCCAACCTTTTAGACGAGCTCCAAAAACAATATGTTACTACTGCTAAAGCAAAAGGACTACATGACTTCAAAACTTTACTAAAATACCCTTTAAGAATGTCATTAAACCCTTTCATAGCAGATATAGGAAATCTTTTACCTCAAGTTGTTTCTGGAGCAGCAATAGTATCTGTGGTTCTATCGTTACCAACAACTGGACCTATGCTTCTACAAGCACTCCAGTCACAAGATCAATATTTGGCTGGATCTTTTCTCATGGGACTAGCCCTTTTAACTGTTGTAGGAATGTTTCTCTCAGACTTAGCATTAGCAGCTCTGGACCCAAGAATAAGGTTAGGTGAAAGTGCATCAAAATGACAAATACAAATAAAAACGAAATGAGAGAACATTATGTAAATAAAAAACCTTTTGACCCTCAATCAATTGAGAAAATGAGTGCATCTCAAGAAAAGTTTTTTATGGCATCACAATGGAAAATGATGTGGTGGAAATTACTAAGACATAAACTGGCAGTTTATTCTGGATGCATACTTTTATTTTTATACTTTTCTATTTTAATTAGTGAATTTTTAGCCCCTTATGCTCTAGACTCTAGAGATAGGAGAAATATTTTTGCTCCTCCCCAATCCATAAATTTATTTCATGAAGGTGAATTTATTGGCCCCTTTGTTTACGGTTACAAAAAAGTTTTAAATACCGAAACATTAGAAAGGGAGTATACAATAAGTAAAAATAAAATATATAAAATTAGATTTTTATGTAGTGGAGATAAGTACAAATTTTGGGGAATGATTAATTCGAGTTTTCACTTATTTTGTCCTTCCAAAAAAGGTTACCTTTATATATTAGGTACCGATCGTCTTGGAAGAGATATGCTATCTAGAATAATCTATGGAACTAGAATTTCTTTAACAGTTGGGCTAATAGGAATAACCATAAGTTTTTTTCTTGGAATAACATTAGGGGGTCTTGCCGGATATTTTGGCGGTTGGGTTGATAGTTTAGTGCAAAGAAGCATAGAAATTATTAGATCATTTCCAGAACTACCCCTTTGGATGGCTTTATCAGCGGCACTACCAGCTACTTGGAGCCCCATATTAATTTATTTGGGAATAACAATAATCTTGGGTTTGATAGACTGGACAGGATTAGCAAGAGCAGTAAGGTCTAAATTATTATCCTTAAGAGAAGAAGATTTTGCTACTGCGGCTGTTCTTATGGGGGCAAGTCCAAAAAGAGTCATAGCAAGGCATTTATTACCATCATTTATGAGTCATCTAATTGCTTCAGCAACTTTGTCAATACCGGCAATGATACTTGGTGAAACTGCTTTATCATTTTTAGGTTTAGGCTTAAGACCCCCTATAACTAGTTGGGGAGTTCTATTAAACGAAGCGCAAAATATCAACGCTGTAGCACTACATCCTTGGTTAATATTCCCAGTAGCTCCAGTAATAATAACTGTCTTAGCCTTAAATTTTTTTGGTGATGGACTTAGAGATGCAGCAGACCCATATAAATAACTCATAATTTTTTTATCCACAAGCTTGATTCAAAGGCATTATTTAATAGTGGTAATCTATGTAAAAAAGTTTTTTCAATTTCTTTATATAAATAAGATTTTATATAGTTACTTGCCCATTCAATACTCCATCTATCAGATAAAAGTAATGTAGCAACTAAAGTCTGTTCATTATAATTTCTCCAACTCCATGAATTTGGGTAATTATCAGGAAGAAAAATATCATGTACATGCACTAACGCTCCTATTTTTAATTTTGGAATAATATGATTAAATATTATATCTACATCGCTTCCAGGCATTAAAATATGACTGGAATCAATAAATAAAATATCTATTTGGTCGAACGAAAAGTTATCTATATTTAAATCTTGAATTTTTAATTCGATGTGATTGATAAATGGAAGATTTTTTATATTGGCTCGAGGTTTAGGGTCAATACAAACTAAATCACATTTTATTTTATTATCTACTATGCCTTTTGAAAGAAACCTTGAGGAGTGACCAGAACCAATCTCAATAATTTTTTTAGGCTTATTTTTTCTTATCATAAAATAAGTTGATGCAGCATCTAATCTTGGGAACCAATCTTGGTTCCATCTTGGCTCCGGTTCAAAAGTAGTGCTTAGATCTATAAGATTATCTTCATACTCAGTAATAGATTGAATATTTAAAATCATATTATGAAAATATTTATTAAAAAATTTTTCTAGATATCTGTATTTCCTAGTTTTAAAGCTTTTAATATACCGATGAGGTATAAATATTCCTTTACTTCTAAGACCAGTTAGGGTTAGGAATTCGTTTATTTTCCTTTTTATCATTTATCTAAGATTACCTACAGAACTATCTTTAAACCTTCTCTAGCTACTAAAGTACCTGGCCTTTTTGTTTCTGCTTCAATAGAAATTTTATCCATAAAAGAGTCCTCATGACTCGGATCATGATGAAAAATACATAGTCTCTCTGCCTCAGCCAAGTCACATAATTTAGCACCTTCTTCCCATGTAGAATGACCCCAGTGCTGTCTATCTTTGAACTCTTCTTCCGTAAACATTGAATCATAAATAACAATATTAGCCCCTTCAATGAGTCTAAGAATATTTTTATCTGGTTCACCAGGAATATGATTTGTATCAGTAATATAACAGATAGACTTATCATAAAAATTTATCCTGTATCCAGTTGCTCCATTTTCATGATTAAGGGGGCATGTTTTTATTTGTATATCATCTGAAAAAACTAGATTTTCACCAGCAAAAAAATCTGTAAAATTCATACTACAGGGAAAAATATCTAAACCAACAGGCCAAACTGGCTCTTTCATAATGCTAGACAATACATTTTTTATATTATTTTTTGGTTTTAAGTGACCTGAAAAAAATTCAATTTTATTTTTTTGATTAAATGCAGGAGAAAAAAATGGCAATCCACAGATATGATCATAGTGAGTATGCGAAAAAAAAATTCTGAAATTGTTAATATCTTCTTTAACTAGTTCATTCCCTAAATACCTTATACCTGTACCAGAATCGAAAATAAAAACTTCATTTCCACACCTTATTTCCACGCATGATGTGTTGCCACCATATTTTGCCACCTTAGGGTCACTACAGGCAATACTGCCCCGGACTCCCCAAAACTTTACAAAAAATTTATTATTCTTCTTCAAAAAACCCTACCTAATTAAGTTTATAAATATTAAAAAAAACCTTAAACTAGTGAAAAATTTAATTTATAACCACCTTCTTCATTTGTTAAATACACTGGCTTTTTATAATCAATTTCAATCTTTTTTCTTATCTTGTATATGTGCGTTTCTAAAGTATGAGTATCTATTGACTTATTGTACCCCCAAACCTCTTTTAATAAAACATTTTTTGGTACCAAAAAATTTTCTTCCATAGATAAATACTCAATTATAGCCGATTCCTTGTCAGTAAGCTTTATAACTTTATCTAAATTATCCTTATAAATAATTATTTTTAAATGGGGAAAAAAAATTAAATTACCAATAAATACTTTCTTATTTTTTTTATTTAATAAAATCTGAAAATTATTATTAATAGATATAATAAATTCTTTAAATACAATTGGAATTTTTATGCGATAAAAAATAAAATTTGAAAACACTTTATCGGATATACTTATTTCATTACCAGAAATTAAATATACTGGAATTTTAAAGTCGTATTTTACAAAATACTTTGTGTCTATCAGTGCAATTAAGTCTATAACGCTACTGTCACCAATTAAGCAGTCATACTTTTCATCTTTAAATACCTCTTGGAATTTATCTTCATCATGTAAAATTTGTGCGTTGAAATTTTCAGTCTGATTTATCAAAGTTTGAATTTCACTTTCTAAGACTTCGTTACCTAAGCATAGCAATATATTTTTTTTATCATTCATTTTTTGTTTTGTTCTAGATGTTCTTTTAAGTATTATATACTTTTTATAATCTAATTTAAAATATATGAAAAAAAATATAATAGAAATTTTTTCAAAGTCAAAACAGTTAAAATGGATGGGGAAAATATTTCCCTGCAATATTGGATCTGGTGGGATAACTGAAAATAAAGTTGAAGGAGATAAGTGTACCCCCAGAGGAACTTACCCCTTAAGAGAAATAATGTATAGGCATGATAGAATAAATAAAATACATACCAAATTAAAAAAGAGGCGAATTGAGAAAAATTTCAAATGGTGTGACGACCCTAAGGATATAAATTATAATAAGTTCCTTATAGGGCAGTATAAAGCTTCTTGTGAAAATCTATGGAGAAAAGATAATATTTATGACCTTGTTGTTATTATTGGGTACAACGATGAACCCGTTATACCATATAAAGGAAGTGCAATCTTTATGCATTCTGAAGGAAGTAAAAAATCTCATACAAAAGGTTGCATATCACTAAGTGTAAAGCATTTAATTTATATAGTTGAAAATATAGAAGAAAATACACTGGTAAAAATTATTTAACTTTTAGATCTTGGGCCAAATATTTTTTGCCCTATTCTTACTTGTGTTGATCCAAATTCTATGGCTATTTTAAAATCTGATGACATGCCCATACTCATTTCTTTAAGTCCTAATTCTTTTGCTAAGTTACTAATGAGTGCAAAATGTAAGCTAGGTTCTTCATTAAGAGGTGGGATACACATTAATCCGACAATATTTATATCTAGATTTTTTTTACATAATTTATATAAATTTATGCATTCCTCAGGACTTACCCCTCCTTTCTGCTTTTCCGATCCAGAATTTACTTGAATGTAATATTTAAGCTTTCTGTTCATTTTTTTTTCGTATAAATCTAACTTCTCTGCTAAAGAGTATCTATCTACAGATTCAACAGCATCAAATATATTCACAACATCCTTTACTTTATTCTTTTGTAAAGACCCGATAAAATGAAGTTTTATATTAGAATATTTTTCTTTTAGGTATGGCCATTTTAATTTTGCTTCTTGGATTTTATTTTCTCCAAACAATAAATGCCCTTGTTTAATTATAGTTTCAATATTTTCTGTATTTTGTTGTTTGGAAACTATTTGAATTTGTGTATTTTTTGATATATTTGCAATATCATTGTAGCATTCTTCTAAATTTTTTATTATTAAGTTTTTAATCATGATAACAGGTACAATGTGAATTCATCAATTGAAATTCTGAGTAAAAAATCTACTAAATTAGATAGATTTGCAAAAGTGAAAAATACCAAATTTCTTCCAACTCTTTGGTTCTTTACTGATTATCATAGAAATCCTGACCCATTTAGTATTTTAAATCAACTCCCAAAAAATACTGGGGTTGTTTTTAGAGATTACAAAGCACCAAAAAGAAAAAATATGGCTAAGAAAATGGCAGATTTCTGCAAAAAAAATAATTTAATTTTACTTATTGGTGGAGATTCCAAACTGGCATTAGAGGTTGGAGCTTCTGGTATACATATTCCTCAATTCAATAATTTAAGTTTACCGTATCTTCGACCTAAAAAATCAGAATGGATAATTTCAGCTTCTGTTCATAGTAAAAATATGTTTAGGAGAGTTAATTATTTAGGGGCAAATGTCATTTTTTTATCTCCTTTTTTTCAGACGCTTAGCCATCCCTATGTCAAACCTAGAGATAGATATTACTTATATAGACTAACAAAAGAATTCAGTATATTTTCTATAGCACTAGGTGGTATAAACACAGATAACATTACAAAGTTGAATGGATCTGGTATTAATGGTATAGCTGCAATCTCCGGTTTTTTTAAATAATTTGTGTAATATCCAAAATGAATAGCAAAAAATCTTTCCAAGATCTAATAAACCCGATAGCCGAAAATGAATTTTTTAATAACTATTATGATAAAAAATTCTTACATATAAAGTCCGAGAACCCTGATAAATTTAAAGAACTATTTACTTGGGATTCATTTTCTAAAATGTTGAATATGACTTCTATTTGGAGTTCGTCAAGTCTTCAATTGGTCTTAGACAAAAACAAAGTTCCACCTGAAGATTATTGTTATCCAGATGTAGATAGAGAAAAAAATGAAATTTTCCAGCCACAACCAAATAAAATTATTGAATACTTGAACAAAGGAGCAACTTTAATTGCTAATGAAGTTGACACTCTCGATCAAAATATATCTTTAATTTCAAGTATTTTAGAGGAAAAATTTTCTTCGAAAACACAATGCAATATATATTTTTCAAAGCAAGGGAGGCAAGGGTTTGATGTACATTTTGATGTTCATGAAGTTTTTGCTATAAATATAATCGGAGAAAAAGTTTGGAATATCTATGAAGGCAGGCTTGATAATCCTATTAACAGTGAGGCATATATATCTCTGGATAAGGATTACGCAAAGAATAATTCTGGGAAAATTATTGAAGAAGTGTTAATGAGACCTGGAGATATTTTATATATCCCAAGAGGTCAATTTCACGAAGCGCTAGCATCATCAGACAGATCCATGCACTTATCATTTAGTGTTACGCATTTAATTGGCCATGACATATTAAGTTTACTATTTAATAAAGCTATGGAAGATTCTTTTTTTCGATCTAATTTCCCTATGAGTTTTCAAGGAAACTCTGAAATACAAAAATGGTTAACCTCCTTTGATGAAAATCTATCTTCAATAATTAATAGCTCTAGGTTTGTAGACTTGGTTAAAAATCAGTTAAAGAATTATAAGTTAACAAGAGGTAATTATAATTTTCCTAATGATATCACCTTAGATATAAAACAAAAATTCAGTTTTATTGATAATGTAGAAATCAAAAATGTAGAAGGTCAAAGTGTTTTAGTGCTTAATAAAAAAGCAATTAAGATTCCATCGAATTTTATAAATATCGTTTCAAAATTAATTTCTATTAAAACATTTACCATCGAAGAAGCATACCAGCAATCTAGTGGCCTTGATCAAAATAGCTTAATAAAACTGGTGGAAGATTTATCGAATATGAATCTTATTATAAAAAAATAAAAAAGGCAGGTCCTAAGACCTGCCTTTAATAAGCTATAAAAAGCTAAACTAGAATCCTACTGAAGTAATCACTAAGAATTCTGTTACACTGTTTTCATTAGCAGCTACACTTGCATTGTCAGTCATATCCCATGACGCGATTTTCGCACCAATTGATACTCCTGGGCCAATTGACCTATTAGCTGCAAGACTTACTATTGTAGTCTCATCATCACCGTTGTTTAGAACTTCGTTTTCACCGGCATAATATTCAATACCAACTGTTGTTCCACTTAGGTTAGTTGTTATACCAAGTCTGAAGTGAGTTGAGTCTGTATCCTGAGCTAATGGAGGACCAGCTTCTTGGTTTTTCCAACTACCACCCATTCTGATATTTCCAACAGTAACAGTACCACCGAAGTTCCATTGTTGTGAATCTTCTTCACCAGCTGCTTCAGCACTAAATTGCGCTAAACCACCACCAACACTAATTGCTGCGCCAGCGAGATTTGTTGAGAAATTCGCACCAAATTCAGTAGTTCCACCGAATTCACCAGATGTACCATCATCACGATCACCTAATGTAGCAAAACCAGCTCTTTCTGGAGTGTAAGAAATACCCCACTGCATGCCCATAAGTTTTGGTCCTCTGTATGTAATTTTTGTGTTGTCACCTTCAGCACCACCACAAGCGAAAGCAGCAACACCGTTAGTTGCTGTTGCACCTGAGAATGTAGCACAACCTGTGATTGATCCACCAATTACGAATGGTCCTAGGTGTCTAAACTGGTCGGAAGCACCATCTTCACTACCTAACTCAATACGACCCCATGATTCTTCATTTTCAAGATATAGCATTTGCTCATCGATAGTAGCGTTAGCGCCGTCAGTAACCATTTCTACTTTAACACCAACTTCTAAACCATTATCAAGAACAGTTGCACCTCTGAAAACGATTTCACTGTCTAATTGAATAGCTTCACCTCTTACGTTTGGAACAGAAGTATCATCTTCTGAAATCCAACCAACTGCAGCGTTCATGTAACCACCAACGCTTAGTTTGATTGGGTCTGCGGCATTAGCAGTTGCTGATGCAGCAAGCATTCCGGCTGTTACTAGAGCCGTTGTACCTATTAAAGATCTTTTCATTTATACTAGTCCTTTGTTTACAAAGAAAAAAAATATCGTAACCATTTACGACCTTGCTATTAAAGTGATATTAGTCACAAATGTCCAGCACCTTCCCCATTGTTTTTATATATTGTTGTATTTTTACAACAACATACTTGTAACCAAATCCAAGAAAATTATAGTTTTGTATGATTGAATATATAGATTATTAAAGTATGTTGCATATTTGTTACATATCAATTTACTTATTTACTCAAATAAATTAGTAAAAAAATTGACAAATTGGATATTTATCTTCATATGCAATAGTGATTAGGTATTATAATTTTATAAAATCTTTTATAAAAAAAGTAATTTAATAGGTTTTTTTATGTTTCTTAATTTTCAGAAATTATATTTGTTAATAATTTTCGTAGTTTTCTCAATCATTTTATCAAATTGCTCTGCTATTCAAACTAATAATGACCCAATTGTAAAAATGCCAAATACGGGAGATGTTAGCGTTTGGGTTCCACAAAGTGTAGTAGATGAAAAAACTGCAGGTTCAATTTTTGGAGATAGTGGTGTACCTCTTTTTAATGACAAAAAAGATAAAAGTGGTGGTGGTGGAATTGGAGTGAACGTTTTTCTCTGGAGAGCAACTCTTGATACAACCTCTTTTTTGCCTCTCCTTTCAGCTGACCCTTTTGGAGGTGTGATCATAACTGATTGGTATTTGCCAGTTGAATCACCTGATGAAAGATATAAATTGACTATATATATTTTAGATAAAAAACTTAGAGCAGATGGTTTAAAAATATCCCTTTTCAAACAGCAGAAAAATAATAAAGGTGATTGGATAAATTCTGAGTTTGATAAAAATTTAGTAAGAAAGCTTGAAGATACAATTTTATCTCGTGCCAGAGAACTTAAAATTGCTTCTATAAAAGCAAAATAAGTTTATAATTGTATCTAATTTATTCCTTTAATAACTTTATTAACTTTTTCAAAATTTAATTTCCTTACTAGATAGCTAGGTAGTTTTTATGAAAGAATATTTTGAGCGATATAATTCCGAAGTTAATGAAAAAAAATGGCAAGATGAATGGAATAATTTGAATTGCTTCAAAGCATCCATAGATCTATCAAAACCCAAATACTATGTATTAGAGATGTTTCCCTATCCTTCAGGGCGAATTCATATGGGTCATGTAAGAAATTATACTTTAGGTGATGTCATTGCACGATATAAGAGATCAAAAGGTTTTAATGTTCTTCACCCCATGGGTTGGGATGCTTTTGGGTTACCAGCTGAAAACGCAGCTAAAGATAAAAAAATCCACCCATCAGAATGGACATATGAGAATATTTCAAATATGCGTACTGAACTTAAGCGTATGGGTTTATCACTTGACTGGAGTAGAGAAATTGCCACTTGTCATCCAGGCTACTATAAGTTTCAACAACAACTATTTTTGGATATGTATAATAAAGACCTTGTTTATAGAAAAAAATCTATGGTTAACTGGGACCCTGTTGATAGAACTGTTTTGGCTAATGAACAAGTCATTGATGGAAAAGGATGGAGGTCTGGAGCTCCAGTAGAAAAAAAAGAATTATCTCAATGGTTCTTTAGAATTACTAAATATCAAGATGAATTACTGAACGAACTAAATAGTCTTAAAAGATGGCCTGATCGAGTTAGGCTTATGCAAGAAAATTGGATTGGAAAATCTAATGGGGCTCAAATTGAATTTGAAATTTTTAATAGCACAAAAAAATTATCTGTTTATACAACAAGACCTGATACATTATTTGGGGCAACCTTCTGTGCAATATCACCGGAACATTCTCTAGCAAAAGAGATTGCAAAAAAAAATAAAACAGCTCAAATTTTTATTGAAGATTGTAATAAACTTGGAACAAGTGAAGCGGTAATTGAAAAAGCTGAAAAGAGAGGTTTTAAAACTGAACTATTAGCTAAGCACCCTTTTAACGATACATTGCTCCCCATATTTATAGCTAACTTTGTTTTGATGGAATATGGAACTGGTGCAATTTTTGGTTGCCCTGCTCACGACCAAAGAGATTTAGATTTTGCTAATAAAATGAATCTTTCTGTTATCCCAGTTGTTATGCCAAATAATGAAAATATTCAAACATGGAAAATTAAAAATGAAGCTTATACTGGAGAAGGTATTTTAATTAATTCTGATTTTTTAGATAATTTAGATATTAAAACAGCTAAAAATGAAGTAATTAAAAAGCTAGAGAAACAAGGAATAGGTAAGAATGTTACAAAATATAGATTAAGAGATTGGGGGGCTTCGAGACAGAGATACTGGGGTTGTCCAGTTCCGATAGTTTATTGCGATAGATGTGGTGCCGTTCCAATTCCATCTTCCGAATTACCAATAGAGCTACCTAAAAATATAGATTTATCTTTAGTTGGGAATCCACTCGAAAAAATCTCTGAATGGTATGAAACAACTTGCCCAAAATGTTCAGGGAAAGCTACAAGAGAAACAGATACTTTAGATACCTTTGTTGACTCATCTTGGTACTTTGCAAGGTTTTGTTCACCTAGGGATACTTCTGTTGTTAATAAAAGTGAGGCAAATTATTGGCTACCTGTAGATCAATATATTGGAGGAATAGAGCATGCAATTCTTCACTTGCTATATTCAAGATTTTTCGTTAAAGCGATGAAAGAATGTAATTATATTAATATTGATGAACCCTTTGATGGATTGTTTACTCAAGGAATGGTGTGTCATGAAACATACCTAGGTTCAAATAATGAGTGGCTTTATCCTGAAGAAATAGAATTTTCTAATAAGGGAGAAGCCTTAAGACTTTCTGACAAATCAAAAGTTTTTATTGGAAGATCTGAGTCAATGTCAAAATCTAAGAAAAACGTAGTCGACCCTGGATCTATAATCAGACAATATGGCGCTGATACCGCAAGATGGTTCATGCTATCCGATAGTCCGCCTGAAAGAGACTTAGAATGGACAGACTCAGGTGTTCATGGAGCATGGAAATTTATAAATAAATTGTGGAAACTTGTTCTTTTAAGTATACCAAATCTTCCCAAAGATTTATCAGATGAACCAACTAATTTAAATCCAAAAAGTCTTGAACTAAGACAACAAAATCACAAATCTATAAAAAGTATTACTCAATGTTTAGAAGAATTTAAATTTAATGTGGCGGTTGCTAAAATCCATGAATTAGTTAACATTTTTCAGGAATCTATAACCGATAGAGATATTTCTAGTTGGGTAAAACGTGAATGCATTGAGTTTATTTTAAGATTATCTAATCCAATGATCCCTCATATAACAGAAGAACTTTGGCAAAAGTTAGGGCAAAATACTTTGTTGAGCAGTCAACCTTGGCCAGAGCCTATTCCTTCATTATATAAGGAAGAAAATTCAAATATATCTATACAAATTAATGGCAAACATAGAGTTACTATAAACATTGGCAAATCAAGTGATAAAAACAATGTAGAGGCCGCTGCTAAACAACATGCTAATATACAAAAAGCTTTAACTAATAAGAAAATAGTAAAAACAATTTATGTACCTGGTAGGATTTTTAATTTTGTTATATCAAAATAAATTTATTAAATTTTTATTGCTAATATTTTTTTCCATTTGTATTCCTTTTCTAAATGGTTGTGGCTTCCAGCCTTTATATGGTGAAAATAAAACACAAACCCTTTCTATTTTAGAATCGAAAATTGATATAGAAAAAATCAAAGGAAGAAATGGTCAAATACTAAGAAATGCTCTCCTAGAACAATTTGGATCTGATAGAAATACAACAAAAACTATTACTCTAAAAGTTGTTTTGGACAAATCTATTGTACCACTCGCTTTTAGAAGCGATAAAACTGTAACTAGGTTTAATGTTAAAATTCACGCAGACTACTTACTTCAAGATAAAATTAGTAATAAAATTTTAACAAGAGGTTCATCGAGTTCGATTGCCTCATACAGCGTGGTTTTATCTGAATTTGCAAATTTATCTGCTTCTAAGGACGCTGAAGAAAGAGCGCTAATTGATTTAAGCAAAAATATTTCTAGATTAGTTGGTGTTTACCTTATTAATCATAAAAGTATAAATTAAATGAAAGTTTTTTCTAATAAAGCTGATGCATTTATAAAATCTATTCCAGACAATATATTTGGCGTATTATTTTATGGGCCGAACAAAGGATTGGTTTCTATTAGATCTCAAGCTTTAAAGAAGTTTTGGGCTGGTGATAATTATGATCCTTTTGATGTAGTTCAATTAGACAGCACTGAAATAATTAAAGATCTTTCTATTTTTTTAAATCATATAAGTTCTATGTCATTTAGTAGAAACAGACAGGTTATAATTATATCAAATTCATCGGATAAATTAACCAAGGTTCTTAAAGAATTAGATTTTAGTATATATATAGATAAAAAAATAATCCTTGTTAGTGATGAGCTTAGCCCTAGATCTAGTCTTAGAAAATATTTTGAAGGGGATGATTTTTTAGCATCTATACCATGCTATGAAGACTCCTTAACTGACAATATTTCATTTGTACAAAGGTGTATATCTGATAAGGGGCTTGTTCTTTCAAATACTTTAATTAAGGAGATAGCCAATTACTTATCTAATGATAGGCTTATTAACTTTCAAGAGCTTACTAAATTATTTACTTATATCAATGACGACTCCAGTAAAATAAATTCTGATTTATTAAATAAAATTTTGAGTACTAGTAGTAATACTTCAATTGAAAATATTTCATATGCTGTTGGTAGTGGCCAAAAAAATAAGTTAATTCAAAATATAAATTCTGCTTTTAGAATTGGAACTAATCCTATATCTATTATTCGTGGAACAGCTTATCATTTAGAGAGAATTTTGTTTATAAAACAACAATGCAATGCTAATGTTTCTATATCTGAAAGCATGAGCAATTTAAAACCAAAAATTTTTTTCAAAAGAGAAGCTGAGTTTATTAATCAAGTTAATAATTGGTCAGTAGAATCTATTATATTATCTCTTAGAAACCTTTTATTTACTGAACTGGCCTGTAAAAAATATCATTTTAGATCAAATTTTTTATGTGAGAGGTCTCTACTATCTATATCCTCTAGGTTCAGTAAGAAATAGATTTATCTAGGACTTAATAATCTATGCACAATATCGTCCAATTGATCTAGATTTTTAAAAATTATTTGTATTTTTCCCTCTTTATTATCACTTACATAGTCAATGTCTACTAAGTATCCTAGGGCTTGCGAAATATCTTTTTCTAATGCTATTGTATTAGCATCTTTTATCTTTTCTTTTGTTTTATTTAGATTGATATGTTTATTTATTTTTTCTGATGAGCGAACATTTAAACCTTCTTTAATAATTTTCCTAGCATCATCTATTGGATTTTTTGAACTTAAAAGGGCTCTTCCATGGCCCGCACTAATTTTACCTTCTGATAGTAGCAGTCTTACTTCCTCAGGTAAATTTAGCAATCGTATTGTATTAGCTACATGGCTTCGACTTTTACCCACTTCTTTAGATATTTTATCTTGTGTTACACCATGATTTTCCGCTAAATCCTTATAAGCTGTTGCTTCTTCAATAGGGTTTAAATTTTCTCTTTGAATATTCTCTATAATAGCTATTTCTAACAAAGCTTTATCATCAATATTCTTTATCGAGACTGGTAACTTATCTAATTTTGCTAATTGCGCTGCACGCCACCTTCTTTCACCAGCTATAATTTGATACTCTTCTTTATTATTATCAGTTTTTCTTACTAAAATTGGATGAAGTATTCCTTTCTCAACAATTGAATTAGCAAGACTTTCTAAATCTTTTTTGTCAAAATTTTTTCTTGGTTGATTAGGGTTTGGAAGTAAGTTTTCTATTGGTATTTCTCTGTTTGAGGTTTTAATTTTCTGTAACTCTTTAAGATCCTCTGCTTCATTACCAAGAAGAGCAGAGAGCCCCCTACCAAGTCCCTTTTTTCCAGAGGTATAAGTTTGGTTTGAATCCTTTATAGTTTCATTATTATACTCATCATCATCTTCTTGCAATTTAATTTCCTTTCCATTTAAAAAAGAAGTTTAATAAAACAACTTTAATATAATCTCATTTAATTATTAGTTTTATACAAAACAAAAAATGTTTAATAATACTACTAAGAGATATTTATCGCAAAAAATTAGATTCTCTTTCGATAAACTCTTTTGCTAAATTCATATATGCAACGCTTCCGGAACATTTATAATCATAAACTAAAGCAGGTATACCGTGGGACGGGGCTTCAGAAACCCTTACATTTCGGGGAATAACAGTATCAAATACGGTAGAACCTAAATTTTTTCTTGCATCTTCTGCTACTTGTTCAGATAGATTGTTACGCTTGTCAAACATTGTTAGTATAATTCCTTCAAGCTTGAGATTTGGGTTAAACGTTAACCTAACCATCTCTACTGTTTTCATTAATTGGCTCAAACCTTCTAATGCAAAAAACTCACACTGCAAAGGCACAAGGACAGAATCAGCTGCCGTCAATGCATTTAATGTTAAAATTCCTAAAGCAGGTGGACAATCAATTAGTATATAGTCATAAGTGGAATCATCATTAGATTGTTTAATTGCTTCGTCAAGTTGGTAACCTCTTTTTTCTTTGTCAATTAATTCAATTTCAGCACCAAGAAGGTCAACTGTAGCAACAACTATATCCAAATTTGGGATCTTACTATTTTTAATGGATTCAGTTAATTTTGATTCGCCAGATATAAGAGAATATGAATTTACTTGTCTTTCATTTTTTTCGAAACCTAGACCAGTACTGGCATTACCTTGTGGATCAAGGTCAATAAGTAGTATTTTTAAACCTACAGCAGCAAGTCCAGTAGCTAGGTTTATAGTTGTAGTAGTTTTCCCAACTCCACCTTTTTGATTAGCAATCGCAAAAACCTTATGCTTATGGTTATTATTTGTATTTAATTTTTTTTTATACACGTTTAAATGCCTCCACTACAACTATTCTTGATTCAGAATTAGTTATACTCTTGTATGTTCTTAAGTTAATATCCCAAATCTTTTTAGTTTCATCTAATTCCTGATTATATGTCTTTCCCTTTGGAAAAATACACTTTACTTCATATATGCCTCTCAATTCTAAAATTGAAAGTAATTTATTTATTGAAGAAAAAGCCCTTGAAATCACTATATTAAATGAGGGAAGTTTTACATTTTCAATCCTATCATTCAATACTTTTGCTTTAGAACCTGTTTTGCCTATTACCTCTTTCAAAAATGCTACCTTATGACGATTAGATTCAATAAGATACATTGGGCAACACCCCAGTAAACTTAGAACAAGTCCTGGAAAACCAGCTCCACTGCCAATATCTATAATTCCTGTATAATTTTTATATGGCTTTATGAATTCAATTATCTGAGCTGAATCAATAAAGTGACGTGCCCATTGGTCCTCTAAAGACCTAGATGAAACAAGATTAAGATTTTTTTGCCAACTAGACAATAATCTACTATAGGTTAGAAAAGACCGTCTCTGTTCATTTGTAAAGCAGAAATTTTCAAAAAAGAAACCTTTGTCCATAACTTACTAATATAATGTTTCACGTGAAACATCAATAAATAATTTATGTTTCACGTGAAACATTATAAGGTTTAGAAGATTCGCTTGATTTAACATAAGAAAATAGAGCCGTTAAACAACCTGGGGTTATTCCTTTTATCCTGCTCGCAGCACCTAAAGTTCGGGGTTTAGAAAATTCAAGGATTTCTTTCATCTCATTACTAATGCCACCTATATCTGAATAAATAATACTATCTGGTATCAAAAGAGATTCATCCTTTCTAAATCTATCAATGTCCTGTTTCTGCCGCTCTAAATACCCTGAGTATTTAGCTGATATTTCAATTTGCTCTAACGCACTAAGAGAATATTTTTTAAGCGTTGGCCATATGGGAGTTAGATCAGAAAATGATATATCTGGCAAAGAAAGAAGGTTGGTAATAGACCTACGTCTTCCATCTAATTTAACTTTTATTCCAAAATCTAAAAGTTTATTGGGGGTTATTAAACTATTTTCTGCAAAAATAGTAAGGGCANTGATTTCCTTTACCTTAGAACGCCATAATTTCTGCCTATCTTCTGAAATTATACCGTATTTAATACCTAAATTTGTTAGGCGAAGATCAGCGTTGTCAGTGCGTAAGGATAGCCTATATTCAGACCTAGAAGTGAACATTCTATACGGCTCATTTACACCAGATGAAACTAGATCATCAATTAAAACTCCTATATATGCTTGACTTCTGTCTAAAACAAATTCTTTTCCTGATGAAGAAAAAGCCGCATTTAAACCCGCCATTAAACCCTGTGCACCGGCTTCTTCATAACCGGTTGTTCCATTAATCTGTCCAGCAAAAAATAAACCTTTAACAAGTTTCGTTTCTAATGTAGCTTTTAATTGAGTTGGGTCAAAATAATCATACTCAATAGCATAACCAGGTTGAGAAACTTCGCATTCCTCAAGGCCTTCTATAGTTCTCAAAAAAGATAATTGAATCTTTTCTGGGAGTGACGTCGAAATACCATTAGGATAAATAATATTAGAATTCAAACCCTCAGGTTCTAAAAATATTTGATGACTAGATTTATCGCTAAACCTTGAAATTTTATCTTCTATTGAAGGACAGTAACGAGGCCCTGAACCTGTAATTCCACCATTAAAAATAGCAGAACTATGCAAGTTATCATTAATAATTTTATGTGTTTTTCTATTGGTTCTAGTAATATAGCAGGGTAATTGACGGTTCTGTATACTATTTGTAATATAAGACATATATGAGGGAAAAGTATCTCCTTCTTGTTTTTCTATTTTGTGCCAATTAATACTATCCTTAATTAATCTTGGGGGAGTCCCAGTTTTTAACCTACCAACTTTAAAACCTATTCTTTTTAGGTGCGAAGATAATATTGTCTCGGATTTCTCGCCAAACCTACCCCCAGAAATTTGTTTATCTCCAATATGAATTATTCCACTTAAAAAGGTACCAGTAGTTAAAACTACAGCTTTAGCAAATATTTTGGTTTGATTATTTAATATNACACCATNTAATNAATTCTGATTACTTATNATTAAATCTATAACACTATTTTCGTANATAGTTAAGTTATTGATATTTAACAATATTTTTTGCATCTCAGCTTTATAAAGGTCTCTATCAGCTTGTACTCTTGGACCTCTAACAGCTGGTCCACGACTTTTGTTTAGTTCGCGATACTGAATAGCAGATTTATCAGCAACGACACCCATCAGACCATCTAATGANTCTATCTCTCTAATTAAATGACCTTTACCAACTCCACCAAAAGCCGGATTACAAGACATCATTCCAATAGTATCAACTGAGTGAGTTACAAGACAAGTTTCTGCACCAGCTCGAATAGATGCATGAGCGGCCTCACAACCAGCATGTCCACCACCAATAACAATAACATCAAAATCTTGCTTAGAATGAGCCATAAATTATTTACCTATACAAAACTCAAGGAAAAGTTTATCTAACATATCTTCAACACTAACTCTACCAGTAATTTGTCCAAGTGAACGAATAGCTAATCTAAGATCTTCAGCTTTTAGTTCTATATTTTTTTGATTAGAAAACCTAATTAGAGAATTAAGAATATCATTAAATATTTCATAATGTCGTTTTCTACATAGGTATGGTTGCGCAAAATCTTGCTTCTTAAAAGTTTCGTTAAGATGTAATTTAAGTTCTTCCAAAAGTTCTGGAAACCCCTCACCTGTTTTAGCAGAGACAAAAAGTTTATCTTTATTNAGAGNGTTAGANATTAAGTCACACTTNTTAGAAACATTAATTACTATTTTGTCAGAGATTATNTTATTTATATTTAAACTTTCTTTAAATTCTTTNGAAGAATCTTNTACATAAATAATTAAATNTGACTCTTTNATACTTTCTATAGATTTCTTTATACCNATTTTTTCAATTTTATTATTTGAATCTCTAAGTCCAGCTGTATCTCTAAATATNACTGGNTATCCGTGCAAATTAATTTTCACTTCAATTATATCTCTAGTTGTACCTGCAATATTAGATGTAATNGCTTTCTCAGTATTNACTAACCTATTGATTATACTGGATTTTCCAACATTAACGGGGCCTATAATAGTAANAATAAAACCATTCCTAATNACTTCAGANTTTCTATAACTTTNNATAAGTCCTAAAATTTTATCGTTAATATTTTTAACTTCTTTATTAAAAATTTCAAAAGATTCAAATGAGACTCCGTCTTCTTCAAATTCAATAAAAGCTTCAATTTTNGATAATAATGAAAGTAANTTATCTCTAATAGTTTCAGTTATTTNACCTAACTCACCTGATAGTAACATGTTTGCGTGTTTTAATTGTATTGTAGTTTCTGCATTAATAACGTCAACGAGGCCCTCAACTTGATCTAAGTTAAGTTTATTATTGAAGAAAGCTCTTTTTGTAAACTCTCCTGGTTCGGCTATCCTAATATATTTTATTTGACTTAATATCTCATAGATTATATCTACAATAGCAACAGAACCATGTATATGAAGTTCTACTATATCTTGACCCGTAAAACTATTTGGTTCCTTGAACCAAACCACAAGACAACGGTCAATATGATAATTGGTTTCAGGGTGCTTCAAATTTCTTAATTCAAAAACTTTGGGTTTTGTTATAGGCTTGCCTGAAAGCAAGGTTATACAATCAATAGCCTTTGGGCCTGATATCCTAATAACACCTATACCGGAAGGCACGCTTCCAGAGGAGAAAGCAAAAATTGTACTATTATTTTCTATATTTTTCAAAAGAAACCTATATTTAAAANAATAAGTTTATACTATTAAATACNACCAATAAGTAATAAAATATACTTTGAATTAAAGTAACCAATTAAAAAATTTAATTAAATTTNATGGAATTANNAAAAACTGATAATTTTGGTTCTATAAGAACTCCAATAGGAATTATCCGAATTGTTGAAAAGGATGGCCAAATATCTTTATTGGAATGGTCCAAAAAGGTTGAGAAGGCCTCTTCCCCATTGATTATTTCAACATTGTTAAAGATAAAAAAATATTTTGATAAAAAAACAAATATTANTTCNGTGCCAAAAAGAATAAACTTAACCCCACTACAAATAAAAATACTTGAAACAGTTTCACATATTCCATTTGGTAAAACCATATCCTACGGTGCAATAGCTAAAAAGTTAAACACTAATCCAAGGATCGTTGGTCANGCATGTTCTAAAAACCCATTACCTTTGATTATTCCATGCCANAGGGTGATTACAAGTCAGAATAAAATAGGGGGTTATTCGTGTGGTAATGGATTAGAAACTAAACTATGGTTATTAAAGCATGAAAACACTAAATTAATTTAAGGGGGAAAATATGGAAGTTGAAGTTGATACAAGTGATGGTTCATTTTCTTGCTATATGTCTTTACCAGAAACTGGAAAGGGGCCTGTAGTAGTGTGCCTCCAAGAAATATTTGGGGTGAACCTATGGATGCGAAATATTGCTGATAAAATGGCATCAAAAGGATTTGTTACAATTGTTCCTGACTTATTTTGGCGAATTGAACCAAATGTTCAAATAAATGGTGAAACAGAAGATGACTTCTCAAAGGCATTTGATTTTTATGGAAAATTTAATCCAGATTTAGCTTTAAATGACATTGAAGAAACANTTAAGTNTGGTAANAGCTTATCTGAAAATGAAACAGGCAAAGTTGGTACAATAGGTTTTTGCTTAGGAGGTTTTCTTGCCTATACCTCTTCTATAGAAACCTCAGCTGATGCTAACGTAGGTTATTATGGGGTTGGTATAGAAAGTAAACTTAATGAAAAAGATAATATAAAAAATAATCTTGTGCTTCATATAGCAACTGAAGATCAGTTTGTTCCTTTAGATGTGCAGAAAAAAATTCATTCAGAATTAGACAACCACCCAAAAGTTTCAATTTATGATTATAAAGCTGATCATGCCTTCGCAAGAATTGGAGGAGATGCTTATGTCGAAGAAGTAGCGAATAAAGCTGAAAAAATAACTGTTGATTTTCTAAATAAATTCTTACGTTAGGAGAAAATATGTCAATGGCAATTGTAGCTTCCAAACCTGGGAGTGTAGATATATTAGAATGGAAAAAAATAGAAGTTTCCGAACCAAAAGATAATGAGGTTAAAATTTCACATACTGCAATTGGTGTCAATTTCATTGACACCTACCATCGTACAGGAAGATACCCCGGCATTAATTATCCTACGGTTTTAGGTGTAGAAGGTGCGGGTATAATTACCAAAGTTGGAGAAAGTATTAGCAATTTTTCTGTTGGTGATAGAGTTTGCTACCCATTATCTGTAGGTTCTTATTGTGAGGAAAGGGTGATAAACGAAGATATTCTTGTCAAAATCCCTGATAATATTTCTGACGAACATGCAGCTGCTGGAATAACAAAAGGAATTACAGTTCATCATCTTTTTAATATATCAAGAAAAATTGAAAAAAATGACTGGGTACTTTTTCATGCGGCTGCAGGAGGTGTTGGCCTAATAGCTTGTCAATGGGCTAAGGCAAAAGGAATTAATTTAATCGGAACTGTATCTAATGCGGAAAAAGAAGAACTGGCTCTAAAATATGGTGCTAAACAAATTATTAATTACAAAGAAAAAGACTTTGTTAATGAAGTTTTAGAAATTACAAACAATAAAGGTGTTGCTGCAGCATTTGATGGAATTGGAGGTGATAGCCCTAAAAGATCAATAAGATGTCTTTCAACTTTTGGTACTCTTTGTACTTTCGGAGCATCATCTGGGCCATCTAATTTATCTATAGAGGACCTTCCTCCCTCTATACAATACACTAAAGGTTCTATTGCTACATTAATACAAAATAAAAATATGTTAAATATAGCGGCATCAGAGTTTATGAATCTTTTAGGAAATGGAGACATTAAAATTGAAATTGGACAAAGGTATGATTTAAAAGATGCCGGTAAAGCACATAGTGATCTAGAAAATCGCAAAACAACAGGATCCATAATTCTAAAACCCTAGGCTGTAATTTGACTAAAGCAATTGTTCTCGAAAAACATGGTGGACCTCAAAACCTACTCTGGAAAGAGGTTTCTAATGCTCCTCCCTTGCCAAATGAAGTAACCATTAGGCAATCATATACATCAGTGAATTTTGCTGATATAAATTTTAGAAATGGTACCTATAAGCCACCTAAATTACCTATTGTTCTTGGAAGAGAAGCAGTTGGAATAGTTGAAGAAATAGGAATCAAAATCAAAAATTTTAAGGTTGGTGATAGAGTTGGTTATGTAAGCCATTTTGGGGGATATTCTCAGAGAAATAATATTAAAGAAGAATTTTTAATACCCCTTCCAGATTCAATACCCGATAAAACTGTTGCAGCATCTTTGCTCAAAGGAATGACAGCTCAATACCTTATTAGACAAACATATAAAGTAAAAAAGGGAGATACGGTTTTAATTCATGCGGCTGCAGGAGGTGTTGGCCTAATAGCTTGTCAATGGGCTAAACATTTAGGAGC
>NZXH01000048.1 GCA_002701885.1 Rhodospirillaceae bacterium
AAATATTGACCTACAGAAATTTGCAAGGAAGAGCCCTGCTTATGAAATTTCGATAAATGTGGTAAATCAAATTTTCTGAAAATAAAATTAAAAGTCCAATTAGGGTGAAATAAAAAACTCAAAAAACTTTTAAAGTAAAATTTGGGTGGAATAGTAAAACCTGTAATCAAATCTCTTTCCCTATTACCTCCAACTGCTGTATCCACAGTTAAAGCAAGTGCATCAAATTTTGCAGCCTTAGCCCGATCAAGCATTTCATTATTTAATTCTCTATCCTTATGGTAATAAAATTGAAATAACTTTGGAGAACTAATTTTCTTAGCAATATCTTCTACACTTGTAGTAGAAAGAGAAGAAACTCCAAACATAATATTTTCTTTCTCTGCAGCTTTAGCTACAGCCATTTCACCGCTATAGTGAAATAATTTTTGAAGAGCAGTAGGGGAACAAAAAAAAGGTAAATTAATTTGTGAACCTAAAACGTTTACTTTTGTATCTATATTTGAAACATCTCTTAGAACATTAGGAATTAATTCGTAATCATTAAATGAGTAAGTATTATTTTTGCATGTTATCTCATCATCTGCACCGCCGTCTATATAATGAAATACTGGTTTTGGTAATTTTTTTTTAGCCAGCTTTCTCATATCATCAACATTATGGCAATCTGATATATGCATTTTAATTTTCCTTATTAATTAAATAGTTTTACTCCCTGAAACTTTCTTAATATGGTCAATCATAGCCATCATACCTACTTGCCTTCTTACCGTAAGGCCCGGACCTAATCCTAGTTTAGAAACAATACCATGATCAATATCTTTTAAATCACCTGGAGTATAACCACTGAAAGCTTCGGCAATTATGGAAACAAGACCCTTAACAATCAAAGCATCACTATCACCTTTAAAAAAAAATTTCCCATCATTGACCTCAAAAGTTATCCATACTTGCGCCAAACATCCATACATTTTATTTGCATCAATTTTATCGCTATCCTCAAAAGAATAACTTTTCTTCCCATGATCAATTAGATATTGGAATTGACCTGTTTCACCTTCAAGGTCGAAGGAAGAGGCAAGGTCATCTGCATATTTCTCTAACACATCAATCATAAAAAATGTTTACTTTGTAATAAATAAGACTTATTTATTAAATAGTGTTTTTTATTAAAATAACAATCGTTTTTTTAATTAATGAAATAAAATGAACAAATTATTTAATATAAATAAGGTTTTCGATAAAATTGTCTTTTTTAGCATGCTATTTACTAGCTTATTTATAGCAAATAAAGAAGTTTATTCAGGTAACCTTTACCTTAAAACCTTTAACTACTCTAACCTAACAATTGTTTCAGACAAAAAAAACCATCATCATTCTTTGAAATTTGAACATATAACAATAATTGGACCTTACGTGAATGCATCAATTGGTAAGACGCCTACAACTGCAGCATATATGAAAATATTATCTTCAAAAGACGATAAGATAATTAAGCTTTTTTCCCCTTTAGCTAAAAAAATTGAAATTCATACCTCTTTGGTTAATAAAGCAGGGTTAGTAAAAATGAAAAAGCTTAACGATTTAATTATTAAAAAAAATAAACCATTAATTCTTGAATCAGGCGGTCACCATATTATGGTGATGGGATTGAAAAGCCCCCTTATGCAGGGAGATACTTTCCCACTAAAAATATATCTAGAAAGTGGTATCGAGATAAACTTGAACCTTGATTCTGTTAATTCATTAAGAAAAAAACAACATTCTCATCACTAAAATGAAGTTAACTAAAAGGTTAAAATATATATATTTTGCAATAATAATACTATTATTATTTCTACTCTCTTTGTTTCTTTTAAATTATTCATATAAAAAATCAGACCTTCAACAAAAATCGCTCATAAAAAGTAACTTTAATTTAGTAGACCAGTATGGAAAACCAATATCAAGTAAAACTTTTCATGGAAAATTTACTTTAATTTTTTTTGGCTTTACTTATTGCCCAGATATATGCCCAAACACTCTGAATAAAATTGCTTTGGCTTATGATTTACTTGAAAATGAGATACAAAAAAACCTTAAAGTAATATTTATAACTGTTGATCCAAATCGGGATACACCTGAAGTCCTAAAAGAATATATTGGTGTTTTTAACCCCGATTTTATTGCTTTAACCGGCCATGCAGAAAAAATTAAAGAAGCTTCAGAATCAATGGGTGTTTTCTATAAGAAGAGTCAAAAGGATGACTTGACTAACGACTACCTAATTAATCATTCATCTATTAAATTCTTGATGGACCCTAAAGGAGAATACCTTTCACATTATAGCAGGGAATTAAGTCATTCTGATTTAGCTAAAAAAATCAATAAGAAAATAAGAGAGTACAAATCAAGGGATTAATTCCTCTTCTGAAGCCAAAAATCATAGAGATTTAAGAGTTTTTTTTAAAATTTAACCAAAAACTCAAAAAAATGATAATTATTTTCTATATAGATAAAACAATGAATAGATAGAATAGGCAAAAACATTTATAGTGAAATGATATATATTTTTAATCTGGGAGGTAAATATAATGCGTTTAAGTAAATTATTTGCTGCTGGAGTTGCTGTTTTATTATCATCATCATTTTTTTCAGCAACAAATGCAGGTGATACATTAAAGGTTGCACACTACGATCAACCTGCTCAAATGGGTATGCCATACGGTACATTTGGGGCAAACGGAGCTTATCAGCTTTACGCAATTTTTGATGGCTTAACTTTTGTTGACGATGATAAAAAGGTTTATCCTCGTTTAGCTACTGAATGGAAACTAAAAGACAAAAACACATGGGTTGTAAAGTTAAGAAAAGGTGTAACTTTTCATAATGGTGTTCCATGGAATGCAGATGCTATGCTTGGTAATGTTGATGCTATAAACAATGACCCAGTGGTTTCCAAACAACAAGCAAGAAGACAACTTGCAACAATTGTTAGTGGGAAAAAGATTGATGACCACACTGTTGAATTAACAACCAAAGTTCCTGATCCTGTTTTACCAAAACGATTGCATATTATGAGACCTCACGAGCCAAAAGCATGGGCTGATTTGGGGCCGAAAGGTTATGCAACAGATCCTGTTGGAACTGGAAGTTATAAGATAGTTAAATGGGGAAATGATGGCTTAAAAATGACAGCATATGAGAATGCTTGGAGAAAGCCTAAAACCAAAAATGTTGAAATCACTATCATTCCAGAAATTGCTACTAGGGTACAAGCTTTAAACTCAGGTCAAGTTCATATTGCATGGGCACTTGATACTGGCGCTATGCCTATTGTGGAGGCTGGAGGAAATAAAGTTGTAGTTTCAAGAAGACATGATACTTTAAATTTGATTCTTCATCATAGAAAAGAAGGTAGCCCAGTTAGTGATGTAAGAGTGCGTAGAGCACTTAATTATGCCTATGACAAAGAAACTTTTGTTAAAGAAGTTATGGGCGGCATGACAAAAACTAACGGTCAACCTGCTGACTCTAGTGCCACTGGTTATTTTCCTGATATCAAACCATACCCTTATGACCCTGCAAAAGCTAAAAAACTTTTGGCAGAAGCCGGTTATCCGAATGGTTTTGATATGAAAATCGAAATGGTAGTTGCCAGTGGAGAGTTTGGAGACACATTCCAAGCTATGGCTGGTGACTTTAAAAAGGTTGGAGTGAATGCGGAGCTAGTTGTTTTAACAATTCCAATTTTTGTTAAGAAAATTCTTAAGCAACAACCTTGGGAAGGCGACGCTTTCACAATGATGTTTGAGTCCCATCCTATAGCAGACTTAACAAGGGTAATGGCTACTCACTCTTGTAATTTCTTTGCTAAGCATATTTGTTTCGAAGAAATGAAAGAAACCATAGCAGCTATGGACTCTGAATTTGATCCAGAAAAAAGGCTTAAGCTGATGAAAAAAGTGGCTCAGTTTTATCATGATCAAGCCCCAGTTGTATTCAGTCATGAAAGACCTGCTATCGATGGTGTATCACCTAAGGTTAAAGGTTATAAGCTAGTCAATAGGGTTCCAAATTGGGATCAAATTACTGTAGACTAATTACTAATTAGATAGTATTTAAAAGGGAGCTTAATTTAAGCTCCCTTTTTTTATAGCTAATATTGAAATTTTTTAATTTATGAGAATAATTAGATTACCATTTAGAGCTATTACACTGATCCTAGTTATTTATTTCTGGTGGTTAGGCGTTGGAAATGGTCTTTATATTGGCGCAAGTTCTGGATATATGACAAATTGGGGTGGTGGTCTCAGATATCTTACTAATTGGGTCCTGATACTAAACCTACTTGTTGCTGTAAATGCAGTAATGAATGAATATTCAAAAAAAACACCTTTCAACTTTATTATCCCCGCTACACTTTCAATGAACTTTGTAGTGATAGCTTTATATTGGGGTTTGAGAATTATTGATAAAACATACTTGGACGTTAATACAGAAGATTGGAGTGCTTTTGAGTGGTTGTGGGACTTTTATTTACACTGGGGTATGTCAATCTTACTTTTAATTGAGCTATTTTTCTTTAATAAATCTTCCTCAAAAACTATATTCTCTTATTTAACTCTAATGGTTATTTTCTTTGGTTATATTTTTTGGATAGAGTTAATTATTATGCCAAATAATGATGAACCATGCGGAAAATATACCTGTGGATTTCCATATCCATTTCTAAATGAAATGGAACTTTCAGACAGAAACATATTTTACTTTGGAGTGTGGGTATTAGGTACAATCTCATTTGTTATAGCAAGAGTTATACTTTGGACTAGCAAAAAATTCGTAATGGAGAAGTTAGCAGAGTAAAATTAAAACTAATCTTAAATACTAGGCTTAGTAAAGACATTACATACCAAAATCCTTAATATCTAAATCCGATAGTTGCTCCCTAACCTCATCCAATTGATTACTGTAAATATTTAATACTTTGATAGAGGCTACTAGCCTTTGGTAAACTTCATCAGAGCTTGCTGGATTCCAATTTTTAACATCCCTGATAATAACTTGTTCTGGAATCCAGTTAATATGACTATTTTTTTGAGAAGAGCCTCTCAATTCCATCGCTGGATAGGCACCTCCGTTTGAACTGGAAACCGTCACTATCAATGCAGGTTTATGCCACAAAGGCTTACTACCTAGTAATAAAATTAAATTTTTAACATGAGGAGGAGCCATGCCATGCCATTCTGGGACTACAAAAATAAACCCCTTTGATTGGCTAAAATTTTTTTTTAATTTAATTATATTTTCTTCATTACTTCCATAACCTTCCTCATTCCACAATGGAAGGTTATTTGAATAGAGACTAAATATATAAGAGTTAATGTCCAATTGATCTTTTATTATTTTTTCAATTATTTTCGAAACCCTCTCTGATTGTGAAAGTTTCCTATTACTTCCAGAAACAATAATTAATCCCATTAATTATTACCCGCTTGAACAGAAGAAGAGTATCTTTTCGTCATAAAATCATCAAAGGACTTGTCAAAGTCCTCAAACTTTGAACTAGGCTGCACAATATCCTTCATCTTCTCAACTTCAAAACACCTAACAAGACGGTCATCCGAAGTAATTAGATCAGGATGATGCGACGAGCATTCTTTAGTAGATATGGGGCATCTTGATTCCAGAAAACAGCCTTTGGGGAGGTTTATTGGGCTAGGTATTTCTCCTGATAGCTCTAGTGACTCATCCATAACTATCTCTGGGTCAGGAAGAAGTATAGAAGAGAGAAGACCAGTAGAGTAAGGGTGACTAGGCCTAGAGAAAATTTTACTCGTTTCACCAAATTCAACTATTTCACCCAGATACATAACGGCAGTTTCATCTGTAAGGTATCTTACTGTGCTTAGATCATGTGAGATATAAATATAACTTACACCAAATTCTTTTTGTACATCCTGAAGCATCGATAGAATTTCAGCTCTCGCAGTTGGATCAAGAGCAGAAGTTGGTTCATCCAAAACGATTAATTTTGGATCTGTAATCAACGCTCTAGCTATCCCTGCTCGTTGCTGCTGTCCTGCACTTAATTGTGATGGGTACATTGAAAGTTGTTCTTCTGCTAAAGAAACTTTTTCAGAAACAATTTTTAGCTTTGAATTCCATGATGATTTTTCTATACCAAGCCCTCTCAATGGTTCACAAATTGAATCTCCAACTTTTATCCTAGGGTCTAAAGATTCTGAAGGTTCCTGAAAAACTAGTTGAATTTTTCCTCTAATATCAGGATGCCTAATATTGACTTTACTTCCAATTGATCTTTGCTCAAAAGAAATGGAACCTGTATCGGGATTAATAAGACCAACAATTAATCTGCCTAAAGTTGTTTTACCAGATCCAGATTCACCAACAACTCCTACAGTCTTCCCTTCATCTATATCAAGACTAACGCCGTTAAGAGCTCTGACGTTTCCACCTTTAGTTTTAAAAATTTTAACTACATCATTTACTTCAAGTATTTTCATTAGAAAAATCCTTTAGCGATAATTAGAATAATTATCTAATCATTCTTACCAAATGCCCTTTCTCAACTTCTATCATGCTATCAGGCACATTGCCATTTATAAAAAATTCTTTTGACCATTTTTGAGGATCAGTAGAATAAACTTTTCTCCATTTTACAGAGTGGGAAAAAGCTGACAACAGTGCTAAACTATAGGGATGAATAGGGTTTTTAAAAAAACTATTTATTGGAGCTATTTCAACTATTTGACCGCGGAATAACAAACCTAAGTGATCACAAAAATGTGCAGCTAAACCTATATCTCTAGTAATAAAAAGAACAGAAAGATCTTTTTCTTTAATTATATTTTGCATCAATTTCATAATTTCTCTCTGTACAGTTACATCTAAGCCGCTGGTAGCATCATCAGAAATTACAAATTTAGGATTACAAATTAGCGACATAGCAATAATTACTCTTTGAGCCATACCACCACTTAACTCATGAGGGTAAGCAGAATATCTAGAATTATGGTCTGGGATTTGAACAGCCTCAAGAACTTTAAGAACAGCTTCTCTTGCCTCCTTATTGTTTAACTTTAAATGAGTTTTTACTACATCACCTAATTGACGACCTATAGTTAACAATGGATCAAGCTCACTTTTTGGGTTCGGCACAATTAATGAAATTTGTGAACCCAGGTATTTTCTAAGCTCTTTCTGGGACATAGAAACAATATTTTTATTTTCAAATATTATCTCACCAGCAGTTATTTCTCCAGGTTCAACTAACTGACGTGTTATTGCTCTAGCTATTGAAGTTTTCCCTGCTCCAGATTCTCCAACTAAACCTAAAACTTTGCCCTTTTCTATAGAAAAAGAAACGTCTTTAACAGCTATTGTCCCAGAACCCTTATATCCAGGGTAATCAACCGTTAAATTATTTAGCGATAAAGAGATACTGTCAGTCATTTAATCCCTCAATCTAGGATCAATTGCAAAATATAACAGATCAACAATTAAATATAGTATTAGACAGAGTACAGCTGACCAAACCACAAAACCCATTACTGGGTTTATATCAGCATTTAGAACACCTGATAGAGCATACTGGCCCGCACCCCCCCAACTGAAGACAATCTCAACTAAGACAGCACCTCCGATTAAAAAACTATATAGAACTGACACTATAGTTAAAACTGAAGGTAAAGAGTTTCTAAAAGCTCTTCTAACTATTTGAAATTCTCCAAGGCCACAGCTTCTTGCATAACGAATATGATCCGACTCCAATAACCTATCCATAGTTGATTGAGTCATTTTTATAATTGGACCTGCGTTAATTAAACCAAGTGTAAGAACTGGCAATGTTAAGTGCGCAACTACATTGTTAAATGTTTCCCAATCTCCAGCAATTAATGAATCAATAAAATAAGACCCACTAACTACTGCTGGAGGCAAAATTCCAAGATCCAACCTGCCCATTGGAGCAGCAGCCCAACCAAGAATAGTATAAAAAACAAATATAAAAATTAAGCCCAACCAAAAATCTGGAAGAGATCCAGCTAATAAGCCATAATATGTAGAAAATTTATTAATAATTGACTTTTTTAAAAGTGAAGCAAGTATTCCAACAGGAATTCCTAGAATAAGAGCGAAGAGCAAAGATAAAGTCACTAACTCCATAGTAGCTGGAAATCTCTTAAGTAAGTCTTCCATCACAGGTTTTGTTGTCTGCCAAGAAGTGCCAAGATCTCCTGATAAAACCCTCTCAAGATAAATAACAAATTGCTCTATAAGTGATTTATCAAGGCCCATAACTGATCTAATTTCATTTATTGCTTCCTGAGAAGCAAGAGGGCCAAGCATTAATAAAGCAGGATCGCCAGGAATCATTTTTAAAAGAAAAAAACTAACAGCAACAATTCCAAAGAGCTGGGGCAAAACAAACAACAATCTTCTGCCTATATACCTTATTAATGCCATTCAAAACCTCTTTACAATTTAATACTTTGCTATAGCAGCTCTTCTTCTTACAGGATCAGCTAATACTTCAACACTTGCTCCAATTAAAGCAAAACTAAACACGGTCAAACCTAAAACAATTCCAGGAAAAGTTGATGGCCACCACTGTCCAGTTACAATATTTTTAAACCCTACGGCTATCATACTACCCCATTCTGGAGTAGGAGCTTCCACACCTGCTCCTGCAAAACTTAATGCAGCAGCAAGAAGAACTGACCAACCTACATTAACAGATAAATGACTTAAAATAGGACCCATTGAATTTGGAACAATATGTTTAATGATCAAACTAACATCAGAAAGCCCAGAAAGATAAGCTGCTTCTACATACCTCATTTGCCTTATAGATAATGCTTGAGTTCTCATTAGTCTGACATAAATAGGCATATTAACAAAAGCAATTGCAGCTATGATACTATAAAGCCCTTGGCCAAAAATTGCTACTAATGCTATAGCGAAAACAAATACTGGAAAAGATTGAATTACATCTAATGCACGCATAGTAAAACTACTAAATACTGTTTTAAGTCTTCCTCTTGCCTCATAATAGCCAACAAACGCGCCAATTGCGGTCCCAACAATTGCTGAAACAGCTGTCCCTAAAAAAGCTATACTAAGGTCCAGCCTTATAGAATAGATACACCTGCTGAAAATATCCATTCCAGTCTCATCAGTTCCGAATAAATGCCTCCAACTAGGAGCTTGAAGATAATCATCAGGATTAGCTGTCTGCGGTGGCCAAGGAGCTATTAAGTCAGCAAAAACTGCTAAAAAAATAAGAAAAAATACAAAAAAATAACCGAAACCTATTAGAGGACGGTCTTTGCAATATAGATAAAGTACTTTCATGATATCTTTACTAAACTAAAATGGATGAACAGTCACTCTTATTTAGAGTGACTGTTCAAGTTATATACATACTATGCCCAGTAAAAATCACCAGCACATGTGTGATTATATGTTCTATAAGTATAACCTTTAAGGTCTTTATTTCTTACTAAAGAGAAATCTGGGTTACTTATAAGAACAACAGGAGCATCATCTAGAATTATTGATTGACATTTATCAAGCATTTCAAATCTAGCTGCTGCATTACCTTCACTTGCGGCTGCTGTTAATATTTTATCAACTTCTGGGTTATTATAGTTAGAGTAATTAACAAAAGAAGATGATAAATAATACAAGTTAAGAGCATAACCTGGATCTGGCGACCAAGGTGCATCACGATAAAAAGTCATTGGATGTTTTTTAGCAACGATCTCTTTAAAGTATGAAGCACTCGGAGTCTTTTTAAGTGTTAGTTTAACACCTATTTGTTCCAGAGCAGTTCTATAGAGAACAAGAAGAGGCTCTTGGAAAGTTTGACCGGCATCATATATAACATAAGTTTCAAAACCATTTGGATAACCAGCATCTTTTAACAGATCTCTAGCTTTATCTAAGTTCTGCTTGTTATAAGTAGTACCAGGCACATACCCAGGATATATATCAGGCATAACTCCCTCGAGAACCTTACCATAGGTTTGATAAACAGACTTAATAGCAGCAGCTTTTGGGAAAGCATAGTTCATTGCTTGTCTAACTCTTTTATCATTAAATGGTTTCTCTGCACAATTAAGATGCAACCAATCCATCCAAGAAGATTGAACTGAGTCAATTGCAACATTTGAAGCATTTTTCAAACTTGCAACCTCTAGAGGAGTAAGGAATTGAGCTACATCTACACTTCCTTTTTTAACCAACTGCGCTCTTTGGGATGATGATGTAACTTCCTGCATAATGAATGTATCAATAGCAGGTTTTCCATTCCAATAATCCTTTCGCGCTTTAGCTACTGCGGATGTTCCTCTATCAATAGAAACCATATTATAAGGCCCATATCCTGCAACATTATTCTTAAGCCATTCTTTAGCCCAAGGATCATCACTTGTCGCTACCTCTTTACATTTTTTACTATCTAAAATGTTGTTATATGGGTTTCTGTGTAATCTCATTAACATGGGAGCAGGTTTATCAAGTCTGAAAGATACAGTGTACTTTCCATCAACTTGGATTTGCTCAGGTTTTGAAAGCCCAATAACAGATGCAAAAAAACCTCCAATAGCTCCCAATGCAAGTTTTCTGTCCCAAGACCACTTTACATCTTCTGCAGTAAGTTCATTACCCCAATGACTTTTTACACCTTTTCTCAAGTTAAAAGTAACAGAAGTCATGTCAGGTGCTATTTTCCAGCTCTCTGCAAGTTTTCCATACATTTTATGACCACTTGGTCTGTCAGGATATTTTTTTAAGTCTTCTCTTTTAGCATCAGGGTCCTTAGGATCAGGCATAGTATCGTATGCTATAAGACTATCATAACACGCACTAATAAAATCAAATGTACCCAAACTAGTATCAAACTCACTATCTAAACTTTGAGGTGTACCAGGAGATGCAAATATAAGAGAGTTACTCTTTTTCCCTGCTGAAGCAACTTTGCTAGCAAGAGGGACGGTCATCAGAGCTGACGCA
>NZXH01000049.1 GCA_002701885.1 Rhodospirillaceae bacterium
TATTTGAATTACCGATTCCTAAAGCTGACAAAACCCCTGATAAAGGGTGAATAAATACAGTGCTTATACCCAAAGCTTCAGCAACCAAACAAGCATGTTGGCCTCCTGCACCTCCGAAGCAGCACAAAGTATAATTTTTTACATTATATCCTTTTTCAATAGAAATTTTTTTTATAGCGTTCGACATATTTTCTATAGCAATTTTAATAAAGCCACTTGCTATTTCTTCTTTACTCATTTTTTTTCCAGATAATTTTTCTATTTGATAAGATAGGTCATTAAATTTTTCATTAATTATGTCTAAATTTACTGGGCTATCACTATTTGTTCCAAATGTTGAAGGAAAAAACTCTTTTTGAAGTTTTCCTAAAATAAAGTTTGCATCTGTTAAAGTTAGAGGTCCTCCTTTATTATAGCAGGCCGGACCTGGGTTAGCTCCAGCAGAGTCAGGGCCCACCCTAAATCTTGACCCGTCAAATTTTAGAATTGAGCCTCCTCCTGCTGCCACCGTATGAAGAGCTATCATGGGCGTTTGCATTTTTACTCCTGAAATTTCCGAGTTAAATGTTCTCTCAATTATACCATTATAGTGGCATACATCTGTTGATGTTCCTCCCATATCGAAACCAATGATTTTGTTTATACCTGCTTTTTTTGATGTAATAATAGCTCCTATAACACCTCCAGCTGGTCCAGATAAAATTGAATTTTTACCCATAAAGTGTTTTGAATCAGCTAAACCTCCGTTAGATTGCATAAACATTAACTTTGTTTTAGGAAATTTTGATTTCAAACTACTAGTATAATTATAAATTATTGGTGAAAGATAAGCATCTAGAACTGAAGTGTCACCTCTGTTAATTATCTTAATTGTTGAACTTATTACATGTGAACAAGAAATTTGGTTGAATCCAATTTTGGAGGCAATTTCTGCTACCTTTATTTCGTGCTGAGTGTATTTATATCCATGCATAAATACTATGGCTAAAGAATTAATACCGTCATTAAATAATTTAAGTAAATCATTTTTAATTTTAACAACATTTAATCCCTTTTTGACAGAGCCATCAGCTAAAATTCTCTCATCAACTTCTAAGACATTTTCGTATAATTCATCTGGAATTTTAATATTTATATCAAATAAATTGGGTCTATTTTGAAAACCAATTTTTAAAATATCTCCAAAGCCCTCAGTTATTACTAAAGCAGTTTTTGATCCTTTATTTTCTAAAAGTGCATTAGTTCCAATTGTTGTGCCAATTTTTATTACCTCAATATCTTCAATTTTTGATTTTAAATATTTATATTTTTGGAAGAATTTTTCGATTCCTCTTTCGATAGGGTCCGAATATGATTTTGGGTTTTCAGATAATAATTTTATTGACTCAATCTCACCACCTGGTTTTTTTGCTATGATATCTGTAAAGGTTCCACCTCTGTCTACCCAAAATTGCCATTTATTATCTATTTTTGAAATTTTAGTCATTATTGATAAGCTCGATTTTTTTATATTAATTTAAATATTTTTAATGATTTGGCAAATAATTTAATATAAGAATAGTATTATAATTAATTAATTTAAATTAGGATTTTTAATTGAGTATTTGGAGAACAATTATTGGTGGAGCTGCAGGTTTTGCTATTGGCGGCCCTCTTGGTGCAATCCTGGGAGGTGTTGCTGGTCATGTTTTAGATAAAAAATCTAGTTCAAAGGGAAATAGTAGCCATGAAACTGATCAAATGGCTTTTACAGTTGCTATAATTGTATTGGGCGCAAAAATGGCAAAAGCTGATGGTAGTGTGAGTATAGAAGAAATTAAAGCATTTAGGGAAGTTTTTCATGTCCCTGAAAGAGATATGAAGGCTGTGGGCCAAATTTTTGACGAGGCAAAAAAAGACTCGAGTGGTTTTGAGCCATATGCTAATCAAATATCGGATCTATTTAAAAACAGAAAAAATGTTCTAGAAGATTTATTAGATGGGCTTTTCCATATAGCAAAAGCTGATAATATTTTACACCAATCTGAATTAGAATATTTAAGGCAAGTTTCAATAATTTTTGGTTTTACTGATTTTGAGTTTAAAAGTATTAAAGAAAGGCATAACTCTCCAGAAATATCTGATCCTTACAAAATTTTAGGACTTGAAAGCAATGCCAATTTTTCCCAGGTAAAAAATAAATATAAGCAACTCATTAAAGAATATCACCCAGACAAGTTAATTGCTCAAGGAGTTCCCAAAGAATTAATTGATGTTGCTAACAAAAAACTTTCTGTCATTAATGACGCTTATGATAGAATTGAAAAAAAACAAACTAATTAACAGAAGATTGGATAGTTGAAGCCTATTCATTTATTTTTAGCAATTTTAATTGCATCTGGTGCAGGTACAAATTGGGTTGGTGCAAAAATTTCAGTCGACTATTTCCCTCCTTTTCTAACTATAGTAATGCGTTTTTTTATAATTGCAATTTGTCTCTTTCCATGGTTAAAGTCAATTAGAGGTCAGAGTTTAAATGTTTTTTTGATCGCTATAAGTTTAGGTGTTTTTCAATTTGGCTTTATGTTTCTTGCTTTAAGGCTCTCTAACGATGTTTCCACGCTTGCTATTACTAATCAAATTTATGTTCCTTTTTCGGTAATACTTGCAGTGATTTTTTTAGGCGAAAAGGTTGAGTTTATGAGGTGGATTGCAATCTTTGTTGCTTTTTCTGGAGTAATATTTATGGGATTTGATCCAATAGCTTTAACACACTTAGATTCCCTGTTAATTGTAACTTTATCAGCGTTATTCTTGTCAGTATCTTCAATATTTATGAGAAAGTTATCTAACATTAATGTATTGCAACTCCAGGGTTGGATAGCTGTAATAGCAATAATTCCATTATTTTGTATTTCTTTTATATTTGAAAGGCATCTTTGGTATGAAATAGAAATAGCCCCATGGGAGGGTTGGGCCGCATTAGTCTATGGAATTTTTGCTGGTTCTTTAATATTCCATGGTGGATGGTATTTTCTCATTAGGAGATACCCAGTTAGCACTGTCAGTCCATTAATGCTTCTTATGCCCATTGTTGGAATTTTAAGTGGGGTTTTTGTTTATGGAGATGAGTTAACTTTTAGGATAGTTATTGGTGGTATTCTTACTATGGTTGGAGTAACAATAATTACTTTTATGAATAAAGAATCAAAACATACTTTAGATTAATTTTGTAGGCTTTAATTTGTCTTCTGTTCATTTTCTTTTAATTATACTAATTAATCTTGCATGGGGATTTAATTTTCTTGCTGCAAAAACAGCTATGGATTACTTCCCTCCATTTTTAGTTCTTTTTTTTAGATTTTCTCTTTTATTAATTATTCTTCTACCATTTTTAAAAATTCCAAAAAATAAAATTCTACCAGTTTCTTTGTTATCTTTTATAAGTGGAGTATTATATTTTTCAATTAATTTCCTAGGTCTTGATTTAGCTGGGGAGCTTACTTCTCCTGCAATTGCAACTCAATTGTTTATACCTTTTGGTGCGATTATGGCATTCTTTTTTTTGAAAGAAAAAATTAAATTTAAAACTTGGGCAGCCATATTTATTGCTTTTTTAGGTGTAATGATTCTAGGCTTCGATGAGACTGTTTTTGACAATATATTGTCTTTATTGCTAATTACAATAAGCTCTATTCCTATGGCAATAACAACTATATTAATGAGGAAATTAAAAGGTGTTAATACCTTACAAATTCAGGCTTGGACAGGTTTGATTGCAATAGTTCCATATGTTTTTCTATCTCTTATCTTCGAAGATGGCCATTGGTCTTTAATAACTAGAGCTCCGATAGAGCCAATTTTATCAATTATATATTCAGTTATAGCTGCTTCTTTAGTTGGTCATGGATTGCTCTATTATTTATTAACAAGATATCAAGTGAGTTTAGTAAATCCTATGCTATTATTAGCTCCTGTTTTTGCTTCTATTTTTGGGATTATTTTTAGAGGTGATACTTTAACTTGGTTTTTAATTATTGGCGGGGTTTTAACATTATTTGGTGTTGCTATAATTTCATTTGGTTCAAAACTTGATAAATAGATTTTATAAATGAAAATAATTACAAAAAAATCTTCTCCTAATTTTGACGAAAGAAAGTCCAAAATAGATATAATTGTGATTCATTATACAGGCATGCAATCATTTGAGGAGGCGCTGGAGCATTTATGTAAACCTTCTTCAAAGGTCAGTTCACATTATTTAATTAATTCTTCTGGTGATGTATATTTATTAGTTGATGAAGAAAAAAGAGCTTGGCATGCTGGAGTATCCTATTGGAGTGGAAATATTGATGTAAATAGTTCTTCAATTGGGATAGAGCTAGTTAACCCTGGACATGAATTCGGTTACGAAATATTTAGTGAATCTCAAATGACTTCATTAGAGGTTTTAATTAAATCACTAATCAATAATTATAATATCCCTTTATATAATATTGTTGGTCATTCAGATATTGCTCCATTAAGAAAAAAAGATCCTGGTGAGTTATTTAATTGGAAAAGGTTAGCAAAAAAAAATCTTTCCATTTGGCCAAAGAAGCTTTCTACTAGTTTTTCTAAAAATATAAAAATTGGTAATAAAAGTAATGGCATATTACAAGTTCAAGAATTTTTGTCAGAAATTGGCTATAAGATTACTAAAGATGGCTTTTTTAGCGAAGAAACTAAATTAGTTCTTATGGCTTTTCAGAGAAGGTTTCGATGTCATAAGGTAGATGGTTTGTTTGATGATGAAACAGGGTCTATGATAAAAAGTATTTATGATTTAAAAAAGCAAGTAAAAAAAGATTTTGAAATTACTTAAAATTTTTAAATTTTTCTCATTAAATTGGTAAATTGTATTCTAATTAGATTGTATAATATTGCGAAATCTTCGATGAAGTAGTACTTTGTAATTGTGTCAGATAGTTGGATGACTGCAGTTTTATAATTGAGGAAAGTCCGGGCTCCACAGAGAAACAGTGCCGGGTAATACCCGGCGAGGGCAACCTTAGGGAAAGTGCAACAGAAAGTATACCGCCTTGATAGGTAAGGGTGAAATGGTGCAGTAAGAGNGCACCGCTTTAGCGGTAACGTTAAAGGCAAGGCAAACCCCACTGGGAGCAAGACCAAATAGGAGTAAGTTGTATATTTACAAAAGTTTTTCTCTGAACTTTACTCGGGTAGGTCGCTTGAGGCACTTGGTAACATGTGCTCTAGATGAATAGTCATCACCTTAATTGGCACAGAACCCGGCTTATAGACTATCTGACACAATTATAGAACATAGAGTGAACATTATGGTCTTTTTGTTATATTTTTAAAAAGAATTATAAAACAATGTATTGATTCCATTGACGACCATTAAAGACCATGATATCCCATATATTCCCGTTATTTTGATGGTTTTTAATCAAAATACTTTTTACTTTGATAGGGGGCAGCGGTGGCTTTATTCCTGTCCACCTTTTTGAATAAGATTGATAAAAAAGGTCGAGTTTCAGTTCCTGCGACCTTCAGGGCTGCGCTATCTGATCAGCAATACCAAGGTATAGTTTTGTATCCCTCATTGAAGCATCCGGCTATAGAAGGAAGTGGGATGGATAGATTTGAAAAAATTGCTGACGGTATAGATGATTTGAATCCATTTAGCGAGGTTCATGATGACTTTACTAAGGCAATATTTGGTCAAGCATTCCAATTACAATTTGATAGAGATGGAAGAATAATTATTCCAGACACCCTTTTGCATCATGCAAATATTGGCGACCAAATGTTGTTCGTAGGGCAAGGTAGAACATTTCAAATTTGGGAACCTTCTAGGTTAAAAGATATTGAAACAATAGTTTTAAAGAGAGTCAGAGATTCCCACACATCATTTGATATAAAAATACAGGATGATTAATATGAATCAAATTAATCATACACCGGTAATGTTAAATGAAGTTTTAAATTTTCTTAATCCTAAGAATAAAGGTCTTTATATAGATTGTACATTTGGCGGAGGTGGGTATACAAAATCATTATTGAATTCATATGATTGTAAAGTTTTAGCAATTGATAGAGATAGTTTTGCAATTCAGAGTGGGCTTAAATTAAGGAAAACCTATTCTAACCGTCTAAAGTTAGTAAATGACTGTTTTGGAAATTTAGAGGAGATCCTTGATAATAATAAGATATTAAAAGTTAATGGTATTGCTTTAGATTTAGGTGTTTCTTCATTCCAATTAGATAGTGCTGAAAGAGGTTTTTCATTTAAAAAAAATGGTCCTCTAGATATGCGAATGGGCTCGATTGGCAAGAGTGCTTCAGATATAATCAATACAATAGATCAGGAATCATTATATAAAATAATTAGAATATTTGGAGAAGAAAAATACGCAAATAGAATATCAAAGGCAATAATTCTTTGTAGAGATAAAAAACCAATTCACACAACTGAAGAGCTAAGCTTGATAATATCTAAGGTTGTAAAAGGGAATAATTCAAAAATTCACCCTGCAACAAGAACGTTCCAAGCATTGAGAATAGCAGTAAATCGAGAATTAGAGGAGCTTAAAAAAATATTAGTTGCTGCTGAAAATAAATTACTTCCTGGAGGAGTCATAGTAATTGTATCGTTTCATTCATTAGAAGATAGAATTGTAAAAAAATTTTTTTCAGATAGAAGTGGTAAAGTCTCTAATAACCGTCATCTCCCAATTAAAGAGAAATACTTCCCAACATTTGAACTTATTACGAAGGTTTTAAGACCATCAGATAAGGAAGTTAGAAATAATCCCAGATCAAGGTCTGCAAAATTAAGAGCAGCGATGAGAACTTCTGCTGAACCATGGCCGGAGGGTGAATTTGTATGAGTAGAAGATTCTATTTTATATTTGGTATAATTTTGATTGTTTTAGTTGCATCACTATTCCAATTAAAACACCAAGTAGTAATACTAGAAAAAAAATTATCTCAAAACCAATTAATGATAACTAAGGAAAAAGAAGCTCTAAAGGTTTTAAAGGCTGAATGGAGTTATCTTTCTAATCCCAATAGGATTGAAGCTTTATCTAAAAATTTTTTAAATCTAGAAATTGTAAATATTAAACAAATAGGGGACATAGAAAAAATTCCTTTTTATATTCAAAAAAATATTGAGGAAATAAAATAACTATGAAGCAAAAAAATTTAAAAAATAACTTAGACAATCTTGAGAAAAAAATAATTGATTTAAGTCAGGTAAGATTAGTGGTTATTTTTGGAATTTTTACCATTCTATTTCTTACTTTATTTTTACGCTCGGTTGATTTGATCCTTTTGAACAATAAGTCAAATGAGTTTTCAAAGTCAATTTTACCTCCCACAAGTAAAAAAAATAGAGTAGATATATATGACAGGAACAATGTTTTGCTAGCAACAAATGTTAAGTCAGCATCAATTTATGCAAATCCAAAAGAAATTTTAAATAAAACAGAAGTATCAAAAAAACTCTCAAGGGTTTTGGGAGATCAAGAATATTCTGAATTAAAGAAGAAATTAACTTCAAATAGTTCTTTTGTTTGGATAAAAAGACAGGTTAGTCCAAAAGAGCATTTTGAGGTAAATAAGTTA
Source organism: Rhodospirillaceae bacterium (assembly GCA_002701885.1). Taxonomy (GTDB): domain Bacteria; phylum Pseudomonadota; class Alphaproteobacteria; order SHVP01; family SHVP01. The sequence continues at coordinate 7,615 of NZXH01000049.1, forward strand.
GGAATTCCGGGAATAAATTTTCAAGAAGAAATCAGAAGAGTTTTTCCTCAAGGCTCTTTATTGTCTCATGTAATTGGTTCTGTTGGTGTAGATAATGAAGGCTTATCTGGTATAGAAAAAAAATTAAATAATCAAATTACTTCTTCTGAAAGGCCCTTAAAAATCTCAATCGACTCATCAGTGCAGCATGCTCTTAAGAGAGAATTATCCCTTGCGATGGAAAAATTTAAGGCAATAGGTTCTGCAGGAGTAATTATGAATGTAAACAACGGAGAAATTATTAGTTTAATTTCATTGCCTGACTTTAACCCGAACATTAAAGGGAAACCATCAGATGATGCTGCATTTAGTAGAGTTACACTTGGTAATTACGAAATGGGTTCTACTTTTAAACCTTTTACAGTTGCTGCAGCATTACAACATAACATCATTAATTTAAAAGATGGTTATGATGCAACTAAACCTCTTAAAGTTTCTAGGTTCATTATTAGAGACGACCATCCAAAAAGTAGGTGGTTAAGTGTACCTGAAATTTTTAAGTATTCATCTAATATCGGCATGGCACAAATGGCAAGAGATCTAGGTGTTGAAAAACAAAAAAAATTTCTGGAAAAATTAGGGATTTTAGACTCTTCAAAGATAGAAATATCAGAAGTTGGTAAGCCTATTATTCCAAAAATTTGGAGAGAGATTAATTCTATGACAATATCATATGGTCATGGTATTGCCGTAAATTTACTTCAAGTAGCTAATGCTTATGCAATATTAGTTAACGGTGGTAAAAAAATCTCACCTACACTGTTATTAGAAAAAAACCAAATACCACCAAATAATATTAAAGTTGAAAAAGTAATCTCAGAAGATACATCAAGAAAAATAAGGGGCCTATTAAGATTGACTGTAATGTCTGGGACTGCAAAGAAGGCAGATATACCTGGGTATGAGGTGGGTGGCAAAACAGGAACTGCTGAGAAACCAAGTGGAGGAGGCTACAATAAGGACTCAATAATTACTTCATTTGTAGGCGTTTTTCCAATGGATAAGCCTCAATATGTGGTTGCCATAATGTTAGATGAGCCTAAGGGCATAAAAGAGACACATTTTTATCGTAGTGCTGGTTGGACAGCTGCTCCAACTGTTGGAAATGTTATTTCAAGGATAGGTCCTTTACTAAGAGTGCTACCTGCCAAAGAAAAAAAATACTGGAAGAATTTTGAGGCAACATATATCTCGGTTAAAGCAAATGAATAAATTTTTATCAGAACTAGTTAAAACTGAAGAAAATATTTCTTCAATAAAAATTAATGGCATCACATCTGATAGTAGGAATGTAATGCCGGGTTTCATTTTTGCAGCACTTCCAGGTTCAAAGACTAATGGAAAAAAATTTATATCTGATGCTATAAATAAAGGTGCTGTTGTGGTGATTGCAGAAACTGGAACTAAGATTAGTTGTTCAGATACTTTATTAATTACTTCAGATAACCCAAGATCTAAATATGCAAAAATTGCTTCAAAATTTTATACTGAAAAGCCAAGTTGGTTAGGGGCTGTTACAGGTACCAATGGAAAAACATCTGTAGCTTGCTTCACGTCTCAATTGTGGAATTCAATGAATTTAAAAGGGGCTGCGATAGGTACTTTAGGCATAAATAGTATTGAATATAAGTCAAGTTTAGATTTGACTACACCTGAACCTGTGACTTTGCATAGAGAACTCTCAGAAATATCTACAAGAGGGTTAGACTATGCAATTATTGAAGCTTCGAGTCATGGCTTAGATCAATCAAGGTTAGATGGAATTACATTTGAGGCGGCAGCATTCACTAATCTATCTCATGATCATTTAGATTATCACATTACATACGAAAAGTATAAGAATGCTAAGCTTAGACTATTTAGTGATCTAATAAATAATAATGGAACTGCAGTTTTAAATAGAGATAGTAATGAATTTAAAGAATTCAGTACTGTTGCAAAAAGAAATAATATATCTGTAATAAGTTACGGGTCGGATATAAGATCAGATATATGTTTGGTTTCATCTATTCCAAAAAGTGTAGGTCAAGAAATTGAAATAAATGTTAGTGGGAAAAGAGAAAGATTATTATTTCCTTTATTTGGCGATTTTCAAGCACATAACGCGATGTGTGCTCTTGGGCTAGTAATTGCGTCTGGGGCAGATGCTAATAAAGCAATACAATCATTGGGCCATTTGACTGGTGTAAAAGGAAGATTGGAATTAGTAGCCGAACTTTCGAATAGAGCAAGAATTTTCATAGATTATGCTCACTCTCCTGAAGCGCTAGAAAAAACATTATTGTCTGTGAAAAACTATACTAGAGGTAAACTTAATTTAGTTTTCGGTTGCGGGGGTAACAGAGATGAAGCAAAAAGAATTACTATGGGACAAATTGCATCTAAATACTCAAATAAAATTTATGTAACTGATGATAATCCAAGAAAAGAAAACCCTGAAAAAATACGTAGGGCTATTTTATCAGGTTGTCCTGATGGTTTAGATATTGGTGATAGACGTAAAGCTATTTTTTTAGCCGTATCAGAGCTAGAGCCAGGAGATATATTGGTCATTGCTGGCAAAGGTCATGAAACTGATCAACTTTATAATGATAGAGTAAAACCATTTGATGATAGATATGAGGTAAAGAAGGCAATTGTTTATGAGAGGGTACAATAATTGACACCATTGTGGACATCTAAAGAAGTTATAACTGCAACTAATGGTACTAGTTTCGGGTCAAAGTTTTGGCAAGCAAACGGAATTTCAATTGATACTCGAACTATTTCTCCAGGAAATATTTTTATTGCTATTATTGGTGAAAATATTGATGGACATAATTATATTGATGAAGCTTTTGAAAAAGGAGCAAGTGCAGCAATTATTTCAAAAAAAAATGCTAATATATCAGGTAAAAACTATGTATTAGTTAGAGATACTTTTGTAGGTTTAAACAGTCTTGCAAAATATTCTAGGTCAAGATCAAAGACTAAGGTTATTGCTATTACTGGTAGTGTTGGAAAAACAAGTACCAAAGAAATTTTACGTTCAGCTTTGAGTGGCCAATTTTTAGTTTATGCAACTGAGGGCAATCTAAATAATCACTTAGGTGTCCCACTTACACTCGCTAGAATGCCTGTGGATACTGATTTTGCAATCTTAGAACTTGGTATGAATAAAGCTGGGGAGATCAGATCGTTAAGTAAACTAGTTAAGCCTGACTTTGCTTTAATTACAAGTGTAGAAGCAGTGCACTTGGAGTTCTTTGATTCAATCGATGATATTGCTGATGCTAAAGGAGAAATTTTTGAAGGGACTAAAAGAAAAGGATTCGCTATAATTAATTTAGATAGTAAATATTTCCAAAAATTATCAGAGATAGCTAATCAGTATGAATTAAATGTTATTTCATTTGGGTCAAGTAAAAACCCAGATGTTAAACTATTAAATTATGTTTTACATGAAGATTGTACATGCGTTACATGTGATATAAATGGCTTAAAAATGGCTTTTAAAATTGGTGTACCAGGATTACATGTAATTAATAACTCTTTATCAGTTCTTGCAATAGTTAATGCAATAGGTGGTGATTTAAGTTTAGCAGGAATATCATTCTCAAATATGACTCTGCCAAATGGTAGAGGCAATAGAAAAAAACTAATTACGGACGATGGAGAGTTTGAGCTTATTGATGAAAGTTATAACGCAAGTCCAGTTTCTATGAAAGCTGCATTGCAGCTTTTAGGTCAAGCCAAAATAAAAAATAATGGAAGAAGAATTGCTGTTTTAGGTGACATGCTTGAACTAGGACAGCAAAGCTTGTCACTTCATCAAGGTTTAAGTAACCATATTAAAGAGGCTGGGATTGATATGGTTTTTTCTTCAGGAAAGTTGATGGAGTCACTTTATAAAATTCTCCCTGAAAATATTTATAAGGTTTGGTCAAAACAATCAAGTGAATTAACTAACTTATTAATATCTGAATTAAAGGCAGGTGATGTTGTAATGGTTAAAGGCTCTTTTGGGAGTGGAATGGGTAAAGTAGTTAGAGAACTTGAGAGATTTTATAAAATAAATAAAGATTTAAATAGGGGAATGAATTAATGTTATATAATTTATTTGCTCCATTTGCAGAAGATTTTATTTTTTTTAATCTTTTTCGTTTTTTAA
>NZXH01000050.1 GCA_002701885.1 Rhodospirillaceae bacterium
TGGTTAATTCCAAGAATAGGGTTAATTTTAATTATTTTGTATTTCTGATTTAAAGATTCTGCTAAACCAATACATTGATTTTCAGTGCCTTTTTTTCCGTCAGTAATAATCCAAATATTAGCCAAAAAAACCTACCAAAAAAATTTTTAAATTAGTGATAATAGTATTTAGGTATCAAGAAAATATTTTATTTATATGAACTCAACTTTGATAATTTCGTAACCTTTTGTTCCCTTAGGTGTTTTAACCTCAACACTATCACCCTCAGACTTTCCAATTAGAGCTCTTCCAACAGGAGATGTTATTGATAGCATTCCACTTTTAATGTCTGATTCATCAGTTCCAACAATTTGGTATTTAACTTCTTCATCAGTTTCCTCATCTATAAGTGTTACAGTAGCACCGAAGGTCACATTCGTGTTTTTTAGTTCAGAAGGGTTAAATACTTCTGCACGACTTAACTTGTCTTCAATTTCTAAAATTCTTCCTTCAATTAGGCCCTGTTTTTCTTTTGCTGCATGATACTCTGCATTTTCAGATAGATCACCGTGTGCTCGTGCTTCTTCTATAGCTTTAATTACGCTCGGTCTTTCCTCAGACTTGAGCAACTTTAGTTCATCTTTTAACTTATTATAACCTCTTACGGTCATTGGTTCACGTGCCATAAGTTTATTCCCATTTTGTAGAGCTATTGAATAACCCTTATTATATAATTTTATTTCAATTCTTGAAATATTTTTGGATAGGTTGAACGTCTAGATTCCCTATTTTTATCCTCTCAATAGCCTTGGTTGCTGCAATCCCCCCCGAAATTGTAGTATAGTAAGGCACGCTTTGGTTTAATGCTTCTCTTCTTAGCTCATAACTATCTGATATAGCCTGTTTTCCCTCGGTAGTATTAAAAATAAGCTGTATTTTGCCATCTTTGATTAAGTCTACAATGTGGGGTCTGCCTTCTTTAACCTTATTGATAGTCTGTAATGGTATACCTTGTGATCTTAGAAAGTCAGATGTTCCTCTTGTTGCAATTATTTTAAAACCCAGAGAAATTAGTTTTCTTGCTGGCTCAAGTGCGTTTTTTTTATCTCTTCCCTTAACAGAAATAAAAACATTTCCTTCTAGAGGAAGTGTAATACCTGCAGCTATCTGTGATTTTGCAAATGCACCTGCAAAATCTTTATCTATCCCCATTACCTCGCCTGTTGATTTCATTTCAGGTCCAAGTATGGTGTCTACACCAGGAAATTTTTTAAATGGAAAAACAGCCTCTTTAACTGAGGTATAGTCAATCGATTTTTTCGTTAAACCAAATTCATTTATTTTGTTTCCTGCTATAACTTTTGAAGCAATTTTTGCAACAGGCACTCCCGTTGCCTTGGCAACAAATGGAACAGTTCTACTGGCCCTAGGATTCACTTCTAAGATATAGATTGTATTATCTTTAATTGCGAATTGTATGTTCATAAGTCCAATAACATTTAAATTTTTTGCTAAAATTTCAGTTTGTTTCTCTATCTCATTTATTATTTCTTTATTTAATGAAAAAGGTGGGATGGAGCATGCAGAATCACCTGAGTGAATTCCTGCTTCTTCAATATGTTCCATAATTCCTGCAACAAAAATTTCATCGCCATCACTAATAGCGTCAACATCTACTTCAATTGCGTCCTCAATATATTTATCAATAAGTACAGGGTTTTTTCCTGAAATTTTAACTGCTTTCTGAAAAAATTTAAGTAGTTCATTTTTATCGTGAACTATATTCATTGCTTGACCTCCAAGTACGTAAGATGGTCTTATTACAACAGGATACTTAATTTTTTCAGCAACCAAGCAGGCTTCATTGGAGGAGAATGCAATACCATTTGCAGGCTGGATTAATTTTAACTTTTTAAGTAATTTTTGAAATCTTTCTCTATCTTCTGCAAGGTCAATTGCTTCGGGGGAAGTGCCAAGGATCTTTATCCCATTTTTTTCTAGACTTTTTGCAAGTTTCAAGGGTGTTTGACCTCCAAGTTGCACTATTACTCCCTCTAATTTTCCATTTTGTTTTTCTTTGTTTGCAATTTCAATTACGTTTTCGCTATTAAGTGGTTCAAAATAAAGTCTATCAGAAGTGTCATAGTCTGTTGAGACAGTTTCAGGGTTACAATTAACCATTATGGTTTCGTAGCCTGCTTCATTAAGAGCATATGAAGCATGAACACAACAGTAATCAAATTCTATTCCTTGTCCTATTCTATTTGGTCCACCTCCCAAGATTATTATTTTTTTATTTTCAGTAGGTATAGACTCACAACTTAAGTTTTCTTCTGAAGATAGTGGCTTTTCATAAGTAGAGTACAAATATGGTGTTTGTGATTCAAACTCACCAGCACAAGTATCAATAGTTTTAAAACATGGTTTTATTAGGAGTTTATTTCTATGTTTTCTTACATCATCTTCTGATTTTTTTGTAAGCTCGGCAATTCTTAAGTCAGTAAATCCACTTTCTTTGAATTTAAAGAAATCATCATAATCAGATGGAATTCCATTATTAATCAATTCATTTTCTAAAGTTACCAATTCTGATATTTCATAAATAAACCATGGATCAAATTTTGTAGCTTCAATAATTTTATTTATATCAATATTTTGCCTAAGTGCCTCTGCTATCCTTAAAATTCTTTCAGGGGATGGTTCTGACAGCCAATTTAAAATTACATCAAGATTTTCTCCGTTAAAGTCATCACACTTTAAGGTATTCAACCCTGTTAGACCTATTTCTAAAGATTGCAATGCTTTTTGAAGACTTTCTTTAAAGTTCCTTCCTAAAGCCATAGTTTCTCCAACAGATTTCATTGAGGTAGTAAGTAATGGTTCACTTCCAGAAAATTTATCAAATGTAAATCGTGGAATCTTTGTAACTATATAATCAATTGTTGGTTCAAAAGATGCGGGTGTAGTTTGGGTTATATCATTAATTAGTTCGTCTAATGAGTATCCCACGGCGAGTTGTGCGGCAATTTTAGCTATAGGAAAACCAGTTGCTTTAGATGCAAGTGCGGAAGACCTAGAAACTCTTGGGTTCATTTCTATAATTAACATTTTACCATTTTTTGGGTTTATAGCAAATTGGACGTTTGAGCCTCCGGTTTCTACTCCTATCTCTCTCATGCAGTTAATTGATGCATTTCGCATAATTTGAAATTCTTTGTCAGTTAATGTAAGTGCAGGTGCAACTGTTACCGAATCCCCTGTATGAATTCCCATTGGGTCAATATTTTCAATTGAGCAAATTATTATTGCATTATCATTCTTATCCCTAACAACTTCCATTTCATATTCTTTCCATCCAATGACAGATTCTTCAATCAATATTTCCGAGATTGGTGAAGCTTCAAGGCCCTTCATTGCAATAAACTTGAACTCGTCAGTATTGTATGCAATCCCACCCCCGGTACCACCAAGCGTTAGTGAAGGTCTTATAACTGCTGGAAGTCCTACATTTTCTAAAGCCTCTAGAGCTTCTAATTCTGTACATGCGATAGAGCTATTTGGGCTATCCAAGCCTATTTTTTTCATTGCAACTTTAAAACTGTTTCTATCTTCAGCTTTCAAAATTGCTTCATAATTAGCACCAATTAGCTCTACATTATATTTTTCAAGTATACCGTTTGAGGCTAATTCTAGAGCAGTATTTAGTGCTGTTTGACCTCCCATTGTGGGGAGAATTGCATCGGGCTTTTCTATTTTAATTATTTTTTCTGCTACTTCAGCAGTTATGGGTTCAATATAAGTTGCGTCTGCAAGGTCTGGGTCGGTCATAATAGTGGCAGGGTTAGAATTTACTAAAATTATTCTATAACCTTCTTTTTTCAATATTTTACATGCTTGTGAGCCTGAATAGTCAAACTCACATGCCTGCCCAATTATAATTGGACCTGCTCCAATAATAAAAATACTATTTATATCTGTCCTTTTAGGCATGATTTTTCATCATTTTAGTAAAGTCTTTAAATAAAGAGAGAGACTCTTGGGGGCCTGGGGATGCTTCAGGGTGGAATTGAACTCCAAAAAATGGTCCATTTTTTGACTTAATCCCCTCAATACTTTTATCAAATAGAGAAATATGAGTAATTTCAACATCTGAGGAAATACTATCAGGGTTTACTTCAAAGCCATGGTTTTGGCTTGTAACTAATACAGTTCCTTTTTTAAGATCTTTTACGGGATGGTTTGCTCCTCTGTGGCCTTGAAACATTTTGGAAGTTTTTGCTCCTAATGCAATAGATAATAGTTGAAAACCAAGGCAAATTCCAAAGATGGGGACCCTATTTCTAATTAATTTTTTAATTAAAGGTATTGCATATATTCCTGTAGCAGCTGGGTCTCCTGGTCCGTTTGATAAAAAAATTCCATCAGGGTTAAGGCTCATTATACTTTCAAAGCTTGCATTAGCAGGAACTACCGTAACTTCGCAGTTGTAATATGTAAGGGACCTAAGAATATTATGTTTTATGCCATAATCGATAGCGATAACTTTATACTCTGGTTTAGTTAATTCCTTATTGTTGTTTCCCCATAAAGATTGAGACCATTGATAAGATTCTGAACAGCTTACTTTTTTTGCTAGGTCTAAGTTTTCAAGTTTGGGGTGTTGTTTAGCCTTTTGAATTAATTGTTTAATATTTTTTTCTCCATCTAGGCCATTTATTATTACTGCATTTTGGGGGCCATTTTTTNTAATAATTTTTGTAATTAACCTTGTGTCAACACCAGAAACCCCTACAATTTCATTTATTTTCAACCATTTTTCAAGCGAAAGCTCAGATCTAAAGTTTGATGGTAAAGTAGGGGGAGATCTCAAGATAACCCCTGATAACTGAGGTTTTTCTGATTCAACATCTTCAAAATTAGCTCCTACATTACCTATATGTGGAAAAGTAAAAGTAATTATTTGTCCTGTATAGGAAGGGTCGGTTATAATCTCTTGGTAACCGGTCATGCTTGTATTGAAGCATAATTCACCTAAACTTGACCCTTCAAATCCGAGCCCCTGACCTATAAAAAAGTTGCCATCTTCTAGGACTAAAAGACCAGGTTGATGATTTTTTTCTTTTGTTTTATATGCTTCAGGGGTTTTCAATGCTTAACACTCGCAAAATATTTTGGAATAAGTATATATATTATTGTCAATTTAAATACTTTAAATTACATAATTTAAAGCTAAAGGAAAAGTAATACTTTTTTATTGATTTGCAAAGATGGTAAATATAACTCAAATAAACCTTTCAATAGTAAGTTTTAGCCCTCTAATGGAAACACAATGTTAAGAGAAGAAATAAATACAAAATTAAAAGAAGCATTGAAAGCAAAAGATAGCAGGAGAGTGTCAACTCTCAGGTTAATTCTTGCTGCGATAAAAGATAGGGAGATTAAGGCGAGAGGTGATGGAAAACAACCTGAAGTTAGCGATGAAGAAATTTTGCAGCTTTTAGAGACAATGGTTCGTCAGCGAGATGAGGCAATGGTTTTGTTTGAAAAAGGAAATAGACCAGAGTTAGCGAAACAAGAAAACGAAGAAAAAAAAATAATTCAAGAATTTATGCCTGAACAGCTTAGCGAAAAAGAAATTGAAAATGCTGTAATAAATGCTATTGAAAAAATAGGTGCAACATCATTAAAAGATATGGGCTCGGTTATGGCTAATTTGAGGGAGGACTTCTCAGGCCAAATGGACTTTTCTAAGGCTGGTCAGTTAGCTAAGGAGCGTCTTTCATAAAATGAATTTAACAAATAACTATGATCTATTATGAAAATGAAATTTTCTCAATCGCTGATAGAAGAGATTAAAACAAAAACATCATTATCTGGTGAAATTTCTAAAACAGTTAAATTATCTCAAAAAGGAAATGAATATCTTGGATTATGTCCTTTTCATGATGAAAAGACCCCTTCTTTTACAGTTTCTGATGATAAAGGCTTTTATCATTGCTTTGGTTGTCAAGCGCATGGCAGTGTTTTTGATTTTATAATGAAGACACAGGGTATGGGCTTTCAAGAAACAGTTATAATGCTAGCTCAAGGTTTAGGGCTAGACCACAAAATTCAATATAATGATAATTCAGAAAAAGATAATAGATTTCTAAAGCTTTTAAACTTAACTCAAGAGATCTCTAATTGGTTTAGTGATCAACTTAATTCTGAGGTAGGGGCTAATGCAAAAAAATATCTTGAAACAAGAGCAATTCCTTACAAAATTATTAAGAAATTTGAAGTAGGCTTTTCGCCAAATAGTTGGGACAAATTGAAGTCTGCTTTTTTGAGAAGGGGTTATCTTGAACAAGACCTAATTGATATAGGTGTATTAATAAAAACAGAAAAATCAACCAAATCTTATGACCGTTACAGAAATAGAATAATTTTTCCTATTAAGTCTATAAATGGCAAAGTTTTAGGTTTTGGCGGAAGAGCTTTAGATGATGCCAAAGCAAAATACATTAACTCACCCGAAACAGAGTTGTATAACAAGGGGAGTAATTTGTATGGTCTAAATGACGCTAGACAGGCAATTAAACAAAAAAAAACTATGATTGTTGTTGAGGGCTATTTGGATGTTTTAACATTATCGAATATTGGTTTTGAAAATTCAGTTGCTACCTTAGGCACTGCCCTAACAGAAAAACAAATGTATTTGTTATGGAATTTAACGAATGAACCTATACTTTGTTTTGATGGTGATAATGCCGGAAGAAAAGCAGCGTTTTTAGCTGCTGAGAGGGCTCTTCCATTATTGAAGCCAGGTTTTACTTTACAGTTTGCTATTTTACCTATTGGGTATGATCCGGATACAATTGTAAATAAGCTTGGAGTTGGAGAATTCGAGGCAATCATTAATAATTCTATCTCACTAAGTGAATTACTTTGGCTAAAAGAGAAAAGTCTCTTTAATCTAGATACACCGGAAAGACAATCTGGTTTTTTTAAAAGAATCAATGATCTTACTAATAGGATTAATGATAAAAGTGTAAGGTCTGTGTTTAAAAACGCATATAAGACAAAATTCAGAAATGAATTTAGTTATAGAAAAAACTCAGAATTATCAGGTAATTATGGTTATAAGAAAAATTTTAAAGGCCTAAATTCCTCCAAAAATATACTACAAAGTACCCTTATGAATAATGGCGAGCATTTTTCTAGGGAAAAATTTATAGTTGCAGCAGTAATCAAATATCCAGAATTACTTGCAAAAGGCGATGAATTATTTGGTAAATCCATTTTTTTTAGCCAAGAGCTTGACAGTTGTAGATCTAAGATACTAAATGCAGTTGCAGAGGGTTATGTTCAATCAGAGGAAATCGTTAAAATTCTATATGATTCAGGCTTGGGTGAATTTACGGAAAATCTTTTAAAATCAGCAAAAACAAGCCATACTAGCTTTTTTGAAGGGTTTTTTAGAGAGGAAATTTTAGTTGCATGGAATGAGGCTGTTGCATTAAATGAGAGAGCTGCGTTACAAAGGGAGATAGATACAGCTTGGAAAGACTATACTGAAAATTCTAGTGAAAGTGCTAAAAGTAGGCTGTTAAGTCTTCAAGAAGAACTTGGTGAAAAGTATGGTATTAGCACTCGTGGGAATTTAATTGATAGCTAACTATTTTTGCTTATATTTTTTAATTAATTTTTTAATAATGTGTCCATGGAGGCTCAAAATACTATGGTAAAAAAAGCTTCAAAATCAAATGATACTGAAAAGGAAGTTGATGACGGAGGTGATGGTCCGCTAATTGACTTAGCAAATAAAGATATAAAAAAGCTTCTCCAGAAAGCCAAAGAGAGAGGTTATGTTACTTATGATGAAATTAACGAGGCAATGCCAGAAGACCAAATCTCATCTGAACAAATAGAAGACACGATGGCCACACTCTCTGAAATGGGTGTCAATATTGTTGAAAATGAGGACGAGGCAGAAGAGGAAAATTCTATTTCTAAGTTGCCGGCTACAACTGAGGCAAAAGATGTTCTGAATACATCATCAGGCCAGGAATCATTAGATAGGACAGATGACCCGGTTCGAATGTATCTAAGAGAGATGGGATCAATTGAGCTACTTTCAAGGCAAGGTGAGATAGAAATAGCTAAACGAATAGAGTCTGGAAAAAAAGAAATGATTTCCGGTATATGTGAAAGCCCATTAACTATGCAAGCTATGGTTGAATGGAGGGATGACTTAAAGTCTGGGGATGTGCTTTTAAGAGAAATAATTGACTTAGAATCCACATATGGAATTAAGCCTGCAGGGTCATCAGAAGAAAATAATACTGATGAATTTAATCACAATCTAGATATTAAAAAAAATGAAACTCAAAATGATAGTAAAAATGATGATGAAAGTAATAATTTAATAGAAGAAGAGGATACTGAAGATAATTCAGAAGATGAAGAGGCTAATGTTCCATTAAGTATAATGGAAGATCAACTTCTTCCAGATGTGATAGTTAAGTTTGATGAGATAGCAAAATCATATAAAAAACTTAAAAAATTGCAGGAAGCAAAACTTGCAAGTGATTCGAGTAAAGTTGAATTATCAAAATATCAGGAAAAGAAATATGCTAAATTGACTAAGGAGTTAGTAGACTTAATTCAGTCAGTTCATCTTCATAATAATAGAATTGAAGCTTTAGTTGACCAACTTTATGGCCTTTCTAGAAGAATTGCTAATCATCAAAGAATATTGTGGCAATTAGCTGAAAAGCATGGTGTTTCTAGGGAAAGTTTTTTAGAAAACCATACTGGAGAAGAGTTAAATGTTAACTGGGTGGAAAAAGTTGGGAAATTAAAAGATACAGGTTGGTCGGATTTTGTTAAGGAAGAAAAACAAAATATAGATGATATAAGAGAAATTTTTCAAGAGGTAACTGATTTGACTAATTTGCCTCCAACAGAATTCAGAAGAATAGTATTAAAGGTTCAAAAAGGCGAAAGGTCAGCTGCGCAAGCAAAGAAAGAAATGGTTGAGGCTAACTTAAGATTAGTTATTTCAATAGCAAAAAAATACACTAATAGAGGCCTGCAGTTCCTTGATTTAATCCAAGAGGGAAATATTGGTTTAATGAAAGCGGTTGACAAATTTGAATATAAAAGAGGTTATAAATTTTCAACTTATGCAACTTGGTGGATAAGGCAGGCTATAACTAGATCAATCGCAGACCAAGCTCGAACAATAAGAATACCTGTTCATATGATTGAAACTATAAATAAATTAGTAAGGACTTCTCGACAGATGCTTCATGAAATAGGAAGAGAGCCTGTACCTGAGGAGCTCTCTGAAAAACTTGGTATGTCTTTAGATAAAGTAAGAAAAGTTTTAAAGATTGCTAAAGAGCCTATTTCACTCGAGACACCAATTGGTGATGAGGAGGATTCACAACTAGGTGATTTTATTGAGGATAGGAATGCTGTCTTACCAGTTGACTCAGCAATTCAATCCAACTTAAGAGAAACGACCACGAGAGTTTTAGCCAGCCTTACTCCTAGAGAGGAGAGGGTTTTGAGAATGAGATTTGGTATTGGTATGAATACTGACCATACTTTAGAAGAAGTAGGGCAGCAGTTTAGTGTTACTAGGGAGCGTATACGTCAGATTGAAGCCAAAGCTTTAAGAAAACTTAAGCACCCTTCCCGTTCAAGGAAATTAAGAAGTTTTTTAGATAACTAAGAATTAAAATTAATATTGATTTAAAAATTAAACAATGTCTAAAGATTATATTGGTTATAGAGCTAAAATTGGAGTGTTAGTTCCTTTTACAAATACTATTGTTCAGCCTGAATTAGAGTCCCTTAGACCTAAAGGGGTAACCAACCATACTGCAAGAATCCCTAATAGGAAACGTCCCACACATAGTGATGAAGCATATGCTGAGGCTATGAAAGAAGGTGCTATTGGGACGGAAGATGTTATTGATAGATTATTACCTTTAGAGCCTGATTTAAT
>NZXH01000051.1 GCA_002701885.1 Rhodospirillaceae bacterium
AAGCTTCATTCTGATGGAAGAATGCATGATGCTTTATATGTTAATGGGGGTCCTGGATCCTCTAAATCAAGTGGCTTTGTAAAAATGGATGGTAAAGAGGTTTTTAAGCATGCTGTAATAAATATGTCTGGTGTTGTCTTGGAATTAATATCTGAACTCAAAATTTCAATTGATGATATAGATTGGTTAGTTCCCCATCAAGCAAACAAGAGAATCCTTGATGGTACTGCAAAAAAACTTGGAATTCCTGATGAGAAAGTTGTTATTACTGTCGATAAGCATGCGAATACATCTGCTGCTTCAATTCCACTTGCTCTTGATGAAGCTGCAAGGGATGGACGAATTAAAAGCGGAGATTTAGTTCTTCTTGAAGCCATGGGTGGGGGATTTACCTGGGGTGCCACTTTAATTAGATGGTAGTAAACAATATAATCAATAATTTTAGTTTGTTAAGCCAAATTTTTTTTCAATAAATGCATATTGAGCTTGTCGGTAACCATTGAGTGCCGTTATTATAAATGTTGGAGGAATAATTATGTCGGAGAATACTTTAACTCGAGCTCAACTCAGTGAGGCTGTATATAAAGAGGTTGGTTTATCAAGGAACGAATCTGCTGACTTAGTAGAATCAGTTCTTAAGGAGATTAGTGATACTTTAGTAAAGGGGCAAAGTGTTAAGATATCTTCTTTCGGCAGTTTTTATGTCAGAGATAAACGAGAGAGAATTGGTAGGAACCCTAAAACAGGAGTAGAAGTACCGATTACTCCAAGAAGAGTGTTAGTATTCAGGCCTTCAGATTCTTTAAGAAATAAAGTAAATAATAATAGTGCTGATTCTTATATAAATGAAACTAAAGAGATTTAAGAATTGAATCAAAATTCGATAGTTACAGAGAATGACTATAGTCCCAAATCTGCTAACGCTTTTAGAACTATTAGTGAAGCATCTTCAGAGTTAGGTTTACCTCAACATGTTCTGAGGTTTTGGGAAAGCAAATTTCACCAGATTAAGCCATTAAAAAGAGGAGGTAATAGAAGGTATTATAGGCCTGAAGACCTCGAAATACTTAAAAAAATTAGAAATTTACTTTATGATGAGGGTTATACAATTAAAGGTGTTCAAAAGTTATTTAAGGAGAAGAGTCTAAGATCTGAAAAAGTAACTGAGAAAAAAATTATATTAAATACAAACAAGACCAAAATAAATAAAATTAATTCTGAGATTCTGGTGGAAGTAATAAATGAATTAGAGGGCTATAAAGATATTTTAAGTATGAATTTCAAAGAAAAGGACAGCAAATAATCTATTATCCTCGTTTCGGAGCGTGGCGCAGCTTGGTTAGCGCACCACACTGGGGGTGTGGGGGTCGGTGGTTCAAATCCACTCGCTCCGACCAGAGTTTACATTACTAAAATATTTAAGAAAAATTAGCTAGAAGATTTTAATGCTTATCTTCGAAAATATAATAGGAATAAAGATTATTTATTAAAAAAATTAAATAATTTTTTTGTATTTTAATTTTGGCAGGTTATATTTAGCATAATACGAAATAGTACCTTTGACTGTTTTCTATTTTTGTTTAAACTAGGTGATTAGATGGCAGACAAATATAAAATAGCGATTATTGGTAGCGGCCCCTGCGGAATGAGCGCTGGAGGCAGAGCCGCAGAACTTGGTGTTTCACACATAGTTCTTGAGAAAGCTCCCCACCTTTCAGATACAATATATAAGTTCCAAAAAGGGAAACACGTTATGGCTACTCCTGATGTTCTCCCCTTGAGGAGCTCTATGGATTTTTCTATAGGTATTAGGGAGGATATTTTAGAAAAATGGAATCAGCAAACATCAGAACTAGCAGTAAATATTAAATATAATTCTGAGGTTTCAGAGGTAAGTGGAGAGCAGGGGAATTACGTTCTAAAGCTAAAAACTGGAGAGCAAGTAAATGCAGAGAATATAGTTTTAGGTATTGGCCTTCAGGGTAACTTAAGAAAAGTAGGCGTGCCTGGTTCAGAATGGGAAAAAGTTCAGTATCAACTTGATGACCCAGATGAATATGAAGCTGAAAACATCGTTGTGATAGGAGCTGGAGATGCTGCAATAGAGAATGCAGTTGCTCTTTCTAAGCAAAACAATGTTTACATAGTCAATAGGAGAGGTGAGTTTGCAAGAGCAAAAGATGGTAATATTAAGTTAATTGAAAATGCTATTGATAATGGCGATATAACATGCTTTTACAACTCTAACCCTAAACTAGTAGAACCCGGTAAAATTGTTTTGGAAACTGCTGATGGAGAAGCAGAAGTAATTTGTGATAGGATTATTGCTAGGTTAGGCGCCATTCCTCCAAGAAAATTTGTAGAGTCATGTGGAATAGAATTTCCAAATAAAGATCCACTAGCACTGCCTGAATTATCCCCAAAATATGAGACTAATAAAAAAGGTATTTATATTGTAGGTGCTTTAGCTGGTTTTCCCCTAATTAAGCAAGCAATGAATCAAGGGTATGAGGTGGTGGAGTTCATTGAGGGAAATGAAATTAAGCCAGCTGATGAGCCCTTATTAGAAGAGAAATTTGGTCCTCTATTAAAAGAAGGTAATACAGTTAACGATTTAATAACACATATAAAAAATCAAGTTCCTTTATTAAGTGGTTTGACTGGTTTGCAATTGAGAGAGTTTCTAATTGATAGCACTATACACATACTTAATCAAGATGAAGTTGTATTTAAAAGAAATGACTATACTAACTCCTTTTTTATGATAGTAGATGGAGGAGTAAAAATTCTTATAGATGAAACAAATACTGATAATACTGTTTCATTATCTTCAGGTGAGTTTTTTGGAGAAATTGGCCTAATTGCTGGAAGAAGAAGAAGTGCAACTATTTATACAGGTGAATTATCCGTTTTAATTGAGTCTCCAAGAAGAACGATGATTAAACTAATAAACTCTGTTGAATCAGTTGAAAAAACGATGAATGAAGTTGCTCTTGTAAGGCAGCTTAGAACTTACCTATCTCCTAATTTAACTAATGAAGCTCTTGCCCCTGTTCTTGAAAATGCTCAAATTAAAAATTATAAACCAGGAGAGATTTTTTTTAAAGAAGGAGATGATGAGGATGGAGTTTATTTAATTCGAAAGGGGTCAGTAACTGTCTCAAGAAATATTGGAGGAAAAGAAATCGTAATAGCCTATGTTCCTGCAGGTCATTACATCGGGGAGATGGCTCTATTAAATAATCAAAAAAGAAATGCTACCATTAAAGCTGCCATAAATACAGAAGTCATTTGGATGGATGGTGAAAAATTTAGAGACCTACTTGAGACTTCAGACGAATTAAAAGCAGACGTTGAAAAGAAATTACTTTCAAGACTTGTTGAAGGAGAGTCAATGCACCATAGACCTGATGCAGGAAACATAATTGAGTTTCTTGTTTCTCAGGGTGTTGGTGAGGCTACTGATATATTATTAATTGACGAGAATCTTTGTGTTGGTTGTAATAATTGTGAAAAGGCCTGTGCAGAGACTCATCAAGGAATTTCAAGGTTAAACAGAGAAGCAGGGCCAACATATAATGCTATACATGTTCCTACATCATGCAGGCACTGTGAGCATCCTCATTGTATGTCTGATTGTCCAGCTGACTCGATTCATAGGTCTGTAAATGGAGAGGTTTTTATAGATGATAAGTGTATTGGTTGCGGGAATTGTGAACGTAATTGCCCATATGGTGTTATACATATGGCAGCTGAAGCATCAGAAAAACCAAGCCTTTTTTCATGGTTACTATTTGGTTCAGGCCCTGGTCCTGGTGAAAATAAGGAATGGAACGCTAAAAATAGTGAAGAGGGTTTGAGAAAAAAAGCGGTAAAGTGTGATATGTGTAAAGATATAGATGGTGGTGCATCATGTGTAAGATCTTGTCCAACTGGTGCTGCAATTAGAGTTAGCCCTGAAAAGTTTTTTTCTTTATCTGAGCTTGCTGGAAGAAATTAATTTAATGAATTTGGAATAAAAATGCACTCCTCCTTGTTAGTATTTAAAAATTTTTTATATTTAAAAATTGCTTCAGTTTTAGTCGCAATTTGTATATTGGCTTACCTCCTTCATGAACCTTTAGGGCAACCTAACGGTGGGTCGTGGCTTGGTTACACTCTAGGGGTAATTAGTTTAATATTAATATTTTTTCTTGCCTGGTATGGTATTAGAAAAAGAAGATATGGTTCGGGAAAATTTGTTTTAGAAGACTGGGCTTCCGCTCATGTATATCTTGGCATTGCCCTTTTAATTATCACTACTTTACACAGTGGGTTTCAGTTTGGTCTTAATATTCATACATTAGCTTATGTATTTATGATTTTAGTTATCGCTAGTGGCCTATTTGGTTTATATGCTTACATAAGATACCCCAGATTAAGAACTCAGAATAGAGGAGAGGCGACTGTTGGTGACGTATGGGAGTTGGTTGCTAGCATGAGTAGTGAATGTATATCAATAGCTCAGAACCTAAGTGATGAAATATATTCTTTAGTTGAAGATGCTGATAAAAAAACTGTATTAGGAGGATCTTTTTTTAAACAGCTTTCTGGGGTTGATAAAAACTGTTCTAGCACCATTGCTTTAAGTAAAATCAAGGAATTAGCAAAAAATTTATCNGGTCAAGAGGCGGAGTCAGCTAGAAAGCTAGTAACTGTTATGGCNAGAAAAGTAGAATTATTAAACAGAATAAGAAAAGATATAAAATATAAAGCTTGGCTTGATGTATGGCTTTATATTCATATTCCTTTTACAGTTGCATTACTTGTTTCGTTGATCATTCATATTTTAGTTGTTTTTCTTTATTGGTAGGTTGCTTTGAAAGTCTTAATTCGTTACTTAACAAAAAAACGTGATGGAGCAATTTCCTCAAGAGATGAGGAAATTAACTCTGAGATTGTNGCATTCGGTAGAGGCGCTTCAAATGAAGTAGTGCTCCAATCGATAGGAGTTCTTCTCAAAGAGGGGTCTATCCATCAAAGGAACTCTCAGTATTTTTATGAAGTTGATGGAAGCGGAGGNAATACTTTAATTGATGGAGTTTCNAAAAGGTCTGGTATATTAAAAACTGGATCTCTTATTTCTNTNGGTCCATATGATATAAAAATATTAGAACCAAAAGAAAATTTTGATTTAGAAATTTCTGTTCAATTGGTTAGAGAGGTTTCNAGTAGTCTGGAATCNTTGCGAANTAACAGTAAAACTAGACTTGANCAAGTAATGATAGGAAAGAGGTCTTATTCATGGATNTTTGCAATTTTANTTTTATTTGTNTTTCTCTTNTGGCCATTAGCAGATAGATATCTTTTAGAAGACACAAATCAAAANAATATTTCTATGGAAGAAAAAAATTGGCCNGTNAACGGTGATATTGCNTGGTCTANTGGNGAAATTTCTGGTTCNCACAAATTTATTGGTAANGATTGTNGCGTTTGTCACGAAAAACCNTTTCAACANGTAAAAAATAATGTTTGTACAAGTTGTCATANNGATGTTGGNCANCATGTTGAGCCAGATGGTCATCCAGATATGACTAGTATTACNNAAGCAAANTGNCAAAGNTGTCANAAAGAACANCAAGGTAATATGAGTATNGTAAGAAGCGATCAAAAATTTTGTGCAGATTGCCANATCAAAATTGAAAANATAGCNTCTAACTCTGNATTAAAAAATGTATCNGATTTTGGAAAAAACCATCCTCAATTTAGAGCAACNGTAATTACNGATGCANCTAAGGGNCTTTCTCAGCGAGTTAGTCTTGATGANATAAANCCACCAAAAGAAAATTCNAACCTTTATTTTCCTCATGATGTACATATGAGAGAAAANGGNGTTTTTGTAGCAACTACCGGTGAGACTAAAGCNCTTCAATGTGCTGATTGTCATACTCAAGTTGGCCAAAATTTTATGCCGATTAGAATGGATGAACACTGCAGTGATTGTCATATTTTAAANTTTGATGCTGACCGTCCTAGTCGCCTTTTACCACATGCTGATTTTAAATCCGTTAAGTTAAGTTTAAGAGAATTCTACAGTGACTTAGCGCTAAGAGGTTATATTGAAGAGANAAAAGTTGATCAATCAATTAAAAGACGAAGNCCGGGTAATGANAGCAAAGTATCTGAAGAACAAAAATATCAAGCCTTAGAGTGGGCAGAGATGAAATCTAAAAGAATAATCAGAAGAATTACAAACAAGTCAGCTTGTGGAAGNTGTCACAATGTATTAACAATTAACGAGGAGAAACAAGAATATAAAATAGCNCCAGTTTTAGTTACAAACAGGTGGCTTCCAAAGGGTATATTTGATCATTCAAAACACACAGTTTCAGAATGTTCTAGTTGCCATTTAGTAGAAAATTCAAGTAGCTCTTCTGATATTTTATTACCTAAAGTTGAGACCTGTCAGAATTGTCATGGTGGNGAAAATGCATCGCAAAANGTTCCTTCAACCTGTATTTCTTGNCATGAGTTTCATTTACCTCATAAAGGTAAAATGAATATGGCAAGTAAAGGGTTAGACTAATTCACTGAATNTTTAATTGTTTTAGTGATGCAATGAATGAGTTTGGTTCAAATTTCTCAGGGTTATCNACTGTTGTATAGATTTTTTCTAACTGACTATTAACCNTTTTTATTTTATTTTTATCAATTGCTCCTAAGTCAGTCATTCCCTTAACTATAGAACCNATGGCCATAGAAGCCTGCTCNGCAACCGGATAATCAATATAGTTTCCATTAATTGCNTTTTCTACAATCTTGTTAAGCATATTGGTCATATCTTTAATCTGGAAGTTATGTGATTCAAATTTTTGAATAAGCTGATTTGTAACTTTTTTNANATTTGAGGCAGACTCTATCATAGATTCCCTATCTTTTCGCATTGACTCNTGNAACGTAACTAAACCGCTTTTNAGTGAAACGCTGAGATTGGGATCAATTTGGGAAGTAATTACCATTAGCATAAGTAGGTTTGAGTCATTAAATCTCGGTATTCCAGGTCCCAAAGACCCAGTACCTTCTCTACTTGACCATTGCAATTTGCTCATAGGGCTATGGCAACCATGACAGTCAAAAACAATTAACTCGGGAAAAAACCCATCCATATTTCTATTTGGATCTCTTAGTAAATCAAGCATTAAGTTTATGGCAATAACTTGACCAATAGCCCAAGTTTTAACGCTGCCTGCATTGATTTTACCTCTNTTTATGTAATCATTATCAACTACAAAGTGAGCAGGTTCTATTGCAGTAAATGTATCCAACTCAAAGCTCATTCTGGGGTGTCCGGCACCCATAATTCTATGAGTTATAGATCTTGTTTCATCCCCAAAATGACAGGACAAACACATTTTTGCTCTACTTACAGGATCAGCAGTNGGNTACAAACCATTAGCTATATTATTTTTGTGAGTTGCGGTNGGTGTTATATGCGTTCCTATCCATCGGCCAGCTCCACCATGACAAGATTCACATGTTACCCCATCAGAAACTTTGAAAGTTGAATGNCTAAATTTTTTAGGCACATTATCAGTGTGACAGTTAAGGCATACCTCTGCTTTATGTGCAGGACCTATACCTAAATTTTTTGCAATTCTTTTTGATCTATCATTTAACAGAACTTTATATGCTCTAGAATGCTTATCTTTTTCCTGCCAAGTAATATACTCATTTTGAAGAACATTAGAACCTGGAAGTGGTGCCAGAGCTCCATGACAAGAGCTACCAGCACATGATGCAACCCCAAGATGAATTTCAGCATCTTGCGAGGGTAATTTTTGTGCAAATGAAAAATTTCCAAGAACCATTAGAACAAGCAATAAAAAGGAAAAAATAAGTATTGTAGATTTTTTTGAACTAAAATAATGATTTCCTAAAATTAGCGACATTAGGTTCTCCCCCTCCCAACATAGATATAATCAACATATAAAAACTATTAAACAATCTGAATGTTAAAAATACGACAATTTTTTTAAAAAAAAAATTAAATTCCTTGAAATTTCTAATTTTATTTCAAAATATATAGAAAACTAGGTGATTTATCATGAATTTTCTTGTTTTTTTGTAATAGAAATCACTTGATTATAAAAAAATAATAAAAATATATAACATTTCACCTTTATGGGTTGAGTAGATATGAATTCTCTTGAAAAAATAAATTCAAATAAAACTATAGAAATTAACCGTTTTGAAAAGATTATTTTCTTTTGGTTTTTTGGAGGAACAGTTCTTGTATTTTTAATGATTGTTCTAGGTGGTGTTACCAGGATAACTGATTCCGGCCTTTCAATGGTTGATTGGAGGTTATTTATGGGAATTATTCCTCCATTAAATAATGAGCAATGGCTAAATCTTTTTAGTGAATATAAAAAATACCCAGAGTATCAGATGATTAATTTTGGTATGACGTTAGTTGAATTCAAGTTAATTTATTGGTTTGAGTTCTCTCATAGAATATTAGGTAGGTTTTTAGGTTTATTTTTTATAATTCCATTCATATTTTTTATATATAAAAAAGCAATTAGTATTAAAAAGTTTTTATTAATTATTTTTTTAATTTTTTTAGGAGGTTGTCAGGGTTTTCTTGGATGGTACATGGTAAAAAGTGGATTGCAAGATAATCCTGATGTAAGCCAATATAGGTTAGCATCTCATTATTCTTTGGCATTATTAATTTACATAATATTATTCTGGAATACATTATCAAATATGAAGGTATTCAAAAGACCTAATAAAGAGGTGTTTAAACTGGATTTATATTTTTTAATATTTATACCCTGGTTATTTTTTGTTATGGTTTCAGGAGTATTTGTTGCAGGTACAGATGCTGGGCTTTTATATAATACATATCCTTTGATGAATAATGAGTTTTTTCCCTATGGTTTTTTTGATATGAGCCCTAAGGTATTAAATTTTTTTGAAAATAAAATAACAATAAATTTTTTTCATAGAGTTCTAACTTTTATTACTATATTATTTGTATTCTTAATTTGGATAAGAAAATTATTTATATTTAAAAAAGATACCTTATATAGGCATCACTTTTTCTTATTATGTGTTATCTTTCAATTTGTAATTGGTATAATTTTAGTAAAATATTCCATCCCAACTAATTATGCTATATTCCACCATATAGGAGCTTTAATACTAATTAGCTCAGCTCTATATTCTTTTTACGGTGAGGTTTATGAAATCAGAAAATAATTCATTTATATTAGTTTATGTAACTACTGATTCAGAGTATGAGGCCATAAAACTTAGTAAATTGATCCTAGAAAAAAGGCTAGCTGCTTGTTCTAATATAATTGATCATTCTAAGTCATTTTATTGGTGGAATAACGAAATAAACGAAGGAAAAGAATATATTATTTTATTCAAAACCACATTACCTAATGAAAGTAAACTGATTAAAAAAATCATTGACCTGCATTCCTATGATAATCCGTGTGTAATATCTATTCCTATTTCAAATGGTAATAAAATGTTTCTAGATTGGATAAATCATGAAACTCAAGAAAATTAATTTGAAATATTGATTTAATAAGTTATAATTTTTTATTTGAGCAAAAATGCAAGATCAATCACATAATCCAAAATTAACTCTTATAGTAGCAGGTATTGCTCATTCATTTTCTCATATGTTTATGTTGCTTTATGCTACTGTAGTTTTAGTTATAAACAATGAATTTAATCTAACCTATTCTGAGCTTCAATGGTTATCTGTTCCGGGTTTTGTAATGTTTGGTTTAGCCGCCTTTCCAGCAGGTTGGCTAGGTGATAGGTGGAGTGCATCTGGAATGTTAGTAATCTTTTTTTTAGGCCTTGGGTTTTCTGCTTTGATAACAGGTTTTGCAAATGATAGAATTATTCTTTGTATTGGATTGACAATGATTGGCACTTTTGGTGCTATTTACCACCCTGTTGGACTTGCCTGGCTGGTTAAACATTCTAAGAATAGAGGCCGAGCACTTGGAATTAACGGTGTTTTCGGAAATATTGGCACTGCATCAGCAGCAATCATTGCAGGCTTTCTTGCTGATTTTTTTGGTTGGAGGTATGCATTTTTTGTTCCAGGAATTTTGTCACTTATTCTCGGAGTGATACTGCTTTATATTTTGTATAGAGGTCATTTACCAGATGTATCTAAAGATGCTGTTTCAAACCCTGAAACCACATCTAGAGATGTTAGAAGAGCTTTTTTTGCTCTTTTTATTACTGTTATTATGGTTGGGTTAATTTTTCAGAGTACCTCAGTAGGTTTGCCAAAGATTTTCTCAGATAGACTTGATATTGGTGTAGGCGCTTTCGGTCCAGGTGCACTGGTTGCTTTAGTTTATTTTCTAGCAGCAGGCGCACAACTTATTGGAGGAGAGGCTGCTGATAAATTTTCTCAAAGACAGGTATATCTTTACGCTCAACTTTTTCAAATACCAATTGTATTAATTGCTTTTATTACAATAAATTATGGCCTAGTGCTTCTCGCTGTTCTGATGGTTAGTTTAAATATGGGAGCACAACCTGTAGAAAACGCATTAGTTGCTAAATATACCCCCACTAGTTGGAGAAGCAGAATGTATGGAATAAAATTTGTTTTAACATTGGGAGTAACTTCTATTGGAGTAGCTCTTGTTCCAATTCTTTCTGGCCTGATGGGTTCCCTTGACTTTCTTTTTATTGCAATATCTCTTTTTGCAGTTGTTGCTTTTTTTGGTGCTTGGCTTCTTCCTAGAGACAAAGATAGGGCTACGAGTTAATTAATAAATTTTTTTTATTAATTTTAAATGCTCAATTTTTGTGCAGCGATTCATTATCACTACATGTCCAGATTTTATAGCTTTACTTGCAGCTTCAAAGTTAAAAATATTTAGTTGTGTCCATATATACTTAATATTTAGATTTATTGCCGTAAGCATGGTTTGTCCAGCTATATCATTTTTTTGGAAAATATTTACCATGTCTATTTTGGTTGGTATTTTATCTATAGATTGGAAAACATTTATACCATGAATTTTTCCATCAGGTTCTCTGTTATTTACTGGATAAACCAAATAGTTATTCTCTAATAAATATTTCATTACTTGATTGCTTGGTTTCTTCTCATTATGAGATGCATCAATTAATGCAATTTTTTTTGTATCCATTAAAATTTTGGATACTTGATCATCAGAATATTCCATGATTATAGAATTCATTTAATCATTATTCCATTTAGCAGTTCTTTTTTCAATAAATGCACTAATACCTTCTTTAGAGTCTTTTTTATATAAATTTTCAACCATTGCTTTTGATGTTAATTCATAGGCATCTTTTAATGAGAGGTTATATTGTTTGTAAAATGTTTTTTTTCCTAGTTCTAAAACACCCCCAGGTAAGCTTGATATTTTTTTGGCAAGTTTTAAAACTTCTTCTCTAAGAGCTTCTTTTTCTACTGCTTTGTTTATAAGTCCTATTTTAACAGCTTCCTCTGAGTTTACTGACTCTCCTGTTAGCAGCATTTCCATACTTTTTTTTGGGTTAATCGACCTTGTAAGAGCAACCATGGGGGTTGAGCAAAAGAGGCCTATTTTTACTCCTGGAGTAGAAAAAAAAGAGTCTTTTGATGCAATAGCTAGATCGCAAGATGCGACTAATTGACAACCAGCTGCAGATGCATACCCATCGACCTCAGCTATTACTGGTTGAGGTAATGAAGTTATTTTCATCATTAGTTCACTGCACTTTTGAAATAATTCTGAATAATAAGAGTTATTATTATTATTTATGATTTCTTTAAGGTCGTGACCTGCACAAAATATTTTTCCTGAAGATGAAAAAATTAATACTCTGATTGTTTTATTTCTAGCAATAGAATCTAGTCTCTTATTCAGATAATTAATGACCTCTAAAGAAAGTGTATTTCCAGAATCAGGTTTTTTTAAAGTAAAAACTAAGATATCATCATTAATGATTTCTTCATCTAAAAAACTAATACTCTTTGAACTGTTATTCATTTTTTGAACCTAAAGGAAGAAAACTTAATAATATAGTATAAACCTTACTATATACGGTAATATAATACCGTATAATAAAATATTGTAAATATTAATATATTTAAGATAACTTGTGTAATTTATTGAATTAGTATATTTTGATCCAAGTTAATTCAATTTTAGGGGAACTTAAGTATGAAGACTTTTTCGGCAAAACCAGGTGAGGTTAAGCCTAATTGGGTGCTAATTAACGCAGAAGGTCTTGTTTTAGGAAGGCTAGCGTCACTTATAGCTTTAAAGCTGAGAGGTAAAGATAAACCGCAATTTACTCCTCATGTTGACTGTGGTGATTATGTGATTGTTATTAACGCTGATAAATTAGCACTTACTGGCCAAAAAAAGAGTAATAAAAAGTACTATTGGCATACTGGGTATCCTGGTGGAATTAAAGATAGGACTGCTGATGAGATTTTAGATGGTAAAAACCCAGAGAGAATTTTGCTTAAGGCTGTTAGAAGAATGCTACCAAAAGAAAGCCCTCTAGCAAAAAAACAATTTTCGAAATTAAAGGTTTACTGTGGTGAAAGCCACCCACATGAAGCACAAAAGCCTAAAACTATAAATATTTCATTACTAAATAAAAAAAATGTGAGGGGTTCTATTAATGGATGAGCAAAATAAAAGTAGCTTAGAAGCATTAAAACAGTCTATTGAGAATACAGCTACTGAGAATGCAGATACCATTTCTGATGCTCAAAAAATGGCGGAAGATAGTATTCGTGCCAAAAAAATTGATGAACACGGACGGTCATATGCTACTGGAAAGAGAAAAAATGCAGTTGCAAGAGTTTGGATAAAAAGTGGAACAGGTAAAATTATTGTAAATGGAAAGAATATAGAAACATATTTTGCCAGACCTGTTCTTAGAATGATTATTAATCAACCTTTTTCCATAACTGATAGAGAGAGTAATTTTGACGTAAATTGTACAGTTTCTGGTGGTGGTTTATCAGGACAAGCTGGAGCTGTCCGGCATGGGATAAGTAAAGCCCTAACATTATTTGACCCAACCCTTAGACCTGTACTAAAAAAAGAAGGTTGTTTGACTCGTGATTCAAGAGTCGTTGAAAGAAAGAAGTACGGTAAAGCTAAAGCTAGAAGGAGCTATCAATTTTCTAAAAGATAGCTTTAAAATTATATTGATTTTTAAGCTACATAATATTTTCATTTTGGTGAAATATGAAAAACAATAATTTAACTATAAGAATTGCAGTTTTAGGAGCAAGTGGTTATACAGGTTCGGAACTAATTAAACTAGCATTATTGCACCCTTTTATTGATATAGTCTTTTTGTCATCAGAAAGATACATCGGAAAAAGAATTGAGGACATTTTCCCGCATTTCAGTGGTTCTAATCTTCCTGAGTTTTCAAAAATAGATACTTTCTTTAAGCAGGATCTCAACATAGATTTTGTATTTTGTTGTTTACCTCACTCGACCTCGCAAGAGGTAGTGAAAAGAATTTTTGAAGAAAAAAAATTTAGAAAAAAAATTAAAGTTATTGATCTCTCTGCCGATTTCAGAATATCTGATCCTAAGAATTATGAAAAAATATATCGTAAGCAGCATATGGCATCGGATTTACAGGATAAAGCAACATATGGTTTAACGGAGATAAACAGGAGTAAGATTCAAACTTCGGATTTGGTGGCTTGCCCAGGTTGTTATCCAACTGCTGTTTTGCTACCTCTTATACCCCTAATTGAAGGTCAATTGATAGACAGTAATAATATTTTGATTGATGCTAAATCTGGAGTCACGGGAGCTGGTCGCAGTCTTTCAGAAGGCAACCTTTTTTCTGAAATTTCAGAAGGGATGAAACCATATGGTTTGCCTATGCATAGACATCAACCAGAAATAGAACAAGAATTGTCTCATTATAACTCTAAAGATATATCAATTACCTTTGCTCCTCATTTGATTCCTATTAATAGAGGAATTATTGCTTCAATATATTTAAGTTGTTCAAGTAGATCTTCTCCAGATATGATAAGAGAAAAGATAATTAGTAAGTATAAAGATGAAGAATTTATAGAGGTATGTGAGAAAGGTTTGTTTCCAGGTACATCAAATGTAAGAGGTTCAAACAAATGTATGATAAGTATTTTTAATAACTTTAGTGGAAATAAAGTTATTATTTTTTCAGTCATTGATAACCTTCTTAAAGGAGCTTCGGGGCAAGCGATACAGAATATGAATTTAATGGCAGAAATTCCAGAATCTACTGGTTTAAAGTTTATACCTTTATTCCCTTGATTGAGAAAAAAAAATTATTTAATGAAGAGACCTTTTTTCAATATGAAGGCATGTGGCCAAATGTAGAAGAAAATGTTTTTGTAGCCCCAGGAGCAAAAATTATAGGAAAAGTGAATTTAAAAAATAATGTTAATATCTGGTTTAACTGTGTTTTAAGAGGTGATGTGGGCTCGATAAATATTGAAGAGGGTGCAAATATACAAGATGGGACTATTATTCATGTAAGTAGAAGTAATTTAGGGGATACAAATATAGGTAAACATGTAACAATTGGGCATAAAGCTCTAATTCACGCCTGCTCACTAAATGATGAATGTTTTGTAGGGATGGGTGCAACAATAATGGATGGAGCTGTAATTGGAAAGCATTCTATGGTTGCAGCAGGCTCTGTTGTTCCACCAAATAAAATGATTAAAGAAGGTGAGCTTTGGAGAGGTATACCTTCAAAATTTGTTAGAAAACTTGATAAAAAAGAAATAATTAATAATGTAGAAACGGCTAAACATTATGTTAAACTTAGCCAGCAATATAAGAATATTAATATGAATAAATAGATATTTGATATATAAATAACATGGATGTATTTTTAATTTAATTATTGAAGGATAAGTATGATGGAAAATAGAGTGTCTAGGGCTTGGAGTGTTATTACCAATTTGTTGGCAAAGCTATCAATAGTGATTTTTATAAGTATTTTTTTAAGTTCTTGCTCTTCCTCTAGAATGCCTTCAATGCCTGAAGTTCCTGATTGGGCAAAGCCAACAAATACTATTAATAAAATTAAAGGAATATTTACTAAGGAAGATAATAAGGATAAGTAAAATGAAAAGGCTTAAACCCTCTCATGATTTTTTTAAATTTATTTATATTAGGCGATTAATAATAATCCTTTTGTTTGGTGGAATATTATCTTCTTGTTCTATGCCAGTCATAAGTTCTATTCCATCTGTTCCTACTGTTCCAAACTGGGTGAAACCTTCTAATGCTTTGAAAAAAGTCTCTAGTATTTTTTCAAGGTACAAGAGTGAGCGAAATGAAGAGAATGAGGATAAAAAGATTTCATTAGAAGATGTTCCTAAAAGGCCTAAATCTTTAATAATGAGTAATCGAAGTGAAACAATTTCTGGTCTTAGGTCAGATAATAAAAACGCAAAGTATATAGATGAATTAAAAAGTAACTCTAATAGTGATTCTAAATCTCAAACAGAGTATCAAATTAGTAAAGTTGAGAAAAATAAAAAAGAAAGTAATTTAATCAATAGAAAAATTTCTAATATTAAAAAGGATGCTTCAAATGATTCCCTTAATTCTAGAAGAATAATTACATCTGGTAAAAGGAGTAGTAAAACTGCAGCGATTGACTCGCAGGATGATGTAAAGATAATAGAACCAAAATCTATAACAAATCGGGATACTAAAATTAAAACCCAAACTACTGAAGCAGCAAATGCACAGAGAGAGTTAAAAGTAAAAAGTAAACTCTCCTCTGAAATAGTATCGGAAAATAGTAAAAAAAATGAACCAAATCTAGATCAGAGAATTAAGAGGAATTCAAATAATTTTGGTAAGAATACTTTGAGAACTACTTTTTCTAAGTTGATTGCTCAGTCAAGTTCTAAGGTTTCTAATGTCCCTATAGGTAGTCAGTTTCAATCAACAAAGGCAAAAATATTAAAACCGGATGAAACGTTAGCTATGCCGGTTATAAGAGAATTATATAACTCTTCTATAGTTATAGATAGTTCATCTGATGAAGTAGCAAACATAAAAAAAATTGAAAATTCTGAAATGAATGTATTTTCTTTTTCTGGTACTGAAAATTCAGTCCCATCATTGACAATTAATTTTGCTCATGACTCAAGATCATTATCATCTAAAGATAAAATGAACTTAAAACAATTAGTAAAAGATTATGGGTCAAAATTAGTAAAAATAATTGTAGTTGGCCATGCATCAAGCAGGACGCGAGATATGAATATTATAAATCATCAGCTTGTAAATTTTAAAATTTCAGTAGATAGAGCTCAATCAGTTGTAAATGAATTAATTGACTTATCAATCTCTCCTTCCTCAATTAAAGTTGAAGCAAAAGGGTCTTCTGAACCAAAGTATTTTGAATCAATGCCTTCAGGTGAAGCAGCGAATAGGCGGGCTGAAGTTTTTATCATCGAATCATCAAGCTAAAAAATTCAATAGGAAATGATAATTTGAGTGGTGATCTAAAAATTGGAATTGCAGGTATTGGCACAGTAGGTGAGGGTGTTGTCGACCTTTTAAATAAAAATCATGAACATATTTTGAAGAGAACTGGACAAAACTTAAAGTTGGTTGGTTTGTCTGCCAGAGATAGATCAAAAAAAAGAAGCTTCAAAGTGAATGATTACCTTTGGTTTGACAATCCATGTGACTTAGCTTCTTCAAAAGAAATAGATGTATTTGTTGAATTAATTGGTGGCTCTGATGGTATTGCAAAGGAATCAGTTGAAGTCGCTTTAACGAGTGGTAAACATGTTGTTACTGCAAACAAAGCTCTAATTGCTAGTCATGGTATGGAGTTATCGAAAATTGCTGAATCTAACTCATCTATTCTTAATTTTGAAGCCTCAGTAGCTGGTGGCATACCAATTATAAAATTATTAAAAGAGAGCTTTGTTGGTAATAAGATAAGTAAAATTTATGGTATTCTAAATGGTACAAGTAATTATATTCTAACTCAAATGGAGAAGACAGGAAAGTCATTTGAAGATGTTCTTAGTGAAGCCCAGAGTTTAGGTTATGCAGAGAGTGACCCCTCTTTTGATATCAACGGTACTGATACAGCTCACAAACTTGCTGTTTTAACCAGCTTGATGACTGGGTTACCGCCTAATTTATCATCAATTGAAGTTGAAGGTATTCAAAGTATAAGTGCTGAAGATATAATTTTTTCAAAAAAATTAGGATTTTGTATCAAGTTACTTGGAATAGTTTCAGAACAAAACGGCAATTATATTCAGAGGGTTCACCCTTGTATGGTTCCTATAAAATCTTCTATATCAAGAGTAGATGATGTTAACAATGCAATTTTTGTAGAGGGTAATTTTGTTGGTCCAGTAGTATTAGAGGGGCTAGGTGCTGGTGCGGGTCCAACTGCATCTTCAGTAGTATCAGATTTAATTGATGTTTCAAAAGGTAAAAATGTATTGCCATTTGGTTGTAAGTTGGAGAATAAAGAAATTAAACTCGATAAAGATGCCGCAAGGTTGGGGCCATGGTATATAAGATTTAAGGTTATTGATGAGCCAGGTGTTTTAGCTGAGATTGCTGCTGAGTTAAAAAATCAATCCGTATCAATTGAATCTGTTTTGCAAAGAGGAAGAGCTCCTGGTGAGTGTGTTTCATTAATAATGACTACACATGAAACAGAAGAAAAAAAATTTAAAGCTGCAATGCAACAAATTCAAAAGTTAAAAGCTCTTGCAGAGCCACCTTGTGTTATTAGAATAGAAAAACTTTTAAGGAATTGAAATGAATAAATCATCTGGTCTTGATAGGAGCCTAGTTCTAGGGGCTGTAAGAACTACTGAAGCAGCAGCAATAGCAGCATCAAAAATGATTGGTTTAGGAGATGAAAAGGGGGCAGATCAAGCTGCTGTAGATGCCATGAGAAGAATGTTAGGAGATTTGGAAATTAGTGGAAAGGTAGTCATTGGAGAGGGAGAAAGAGATGAAGCTCCAATGCTATTTATAGGTGAAGAAGTTGGAAAAGGTGGAAATAAAATAGATATAGCCTTAGATCCCCTTGAGGGAACTACCATTACTGCAAATGGAGGTCCAGATGCATTAGCCGTGCTAGCTATGGCTGAAGAGGGTGGGTTTCTTCATGCTCCAGACGTTTACATGGATAAAATAGCTGTAGGTGGCAGTCTACCTGTTGGGGTGGTTGATCTAGATTTATCACCTAAACAAAATATACATAATTTGGCTAGCGCAAAAAATGTTTCTACTAATGATATTAAAGCATGTGTTTTAGATAGACCTAGACATTCTAAGATTATTGAGGAAATTAGGTCAACAGGCGCGAGAATTAAACTAATTCCTGATGGAGATGTAGCGGGTGTAATTGCTACAGCAGACTCTGATACAGGTATAGATATTTATATGGGAGTAGGTGGTGCGCCCGAAGGCGTTTTGGCAGCAGCAGCTTTAAAATGCATTGGAGGCCAAATGCAAGGAAGGTTAGTCTTTAGAAATGATGACGAAAAAACTAGGGCGGCTCGTACAGGTATTAAAGATTTGGAAAAGAAATACACACTAGATCAGCTGGCACATGGTGATGTTTTATTTGCTGCTACAGGTGTTACAGATGGTTCTATGCTAAATGGTGTAAAGAATAAAAGTAAATATATTACTACTCATTCATTAGTAATGAGAGCTAAAACAGGTACCATTCGAAGAATTCATGCAGAACATGAAATTGATAAAGCTCTTTCAGGAATAGCTAAACTTTGATAATAAAATCTTATCAAAAAAACGAGTCAGTTTTAGGTGTAGAAGATTCTGTAAAAAAAAATACTTGGAAATTTAGATTAGATGATGAGAGAGCTGCACTAAGTTTGTCTCAACGTCTCGATGTTCCAGAAATAATTGGAAGAATAATTGCTTCTAGGAACATTTCCATGAATGAGGTTCATGATTTTTTAAGCCCTAAACTGAAAAATTTACTCCCTGATCCTTACCTGATTAAAGATATGGAAAAAGCAACCAAAAGAATAGTTGAAGCTATATTTAATAAAGAAAAAATTTCAGTTTTTGGAGACTATGATGTTGATGGCGCAACTTCATCAGCATTATTAGTTAGATATTTCAGGTCTCTAAATATTGAAATTATGACTTATATTCCTGATAGATTAAAAGAAGGTTACGGGCCAACTAAAAATTCAATAAATAAATTATATAATCTTGGCTCAAATGTTCTGATTACTGTGGATTGTGGTACCACTTCCTTTGACCCAATAGAGCAAGCAAGTCATTTAGGTATTGATTTAATTGTATTAGATCATCACAAGAGTGACATAAAACTCCCGTTAGCTTATGCAATTGTAAACCCTAACAGGATAGATGACGAAAATAATAATTTAAATTTAACTAGCCTAGCTGCAGTTGGAGTAACTTTTATGCTCATTGTATCATTAAATCGAGAATTACAAAAAAAGGGATATTTCAAAAATATAAATAAACCTGATTTGAGAGTTTTACTAGATTTAGTTGCTTTAGGAACTATTTGTGATTTAGTTCCTTTAAAAAATTTAAATAGAGCTTTTGTCTTGGGTGGTTTGAAAATAATGAAAAAAAACTTAAACTATGGAATCAAAGCTTTAACAAGTATTGGTAAAATAACTGAAGAGCTTAATAGTTATCATTTGGGTTATGTGATTGGACCTAGATTAAATGCTGGTGGCAGAGTTGGCAATTCAGAACTTGGTTTAAAAATACTGGAAACAGAAAGTGAGGAATTTGCAAGCAAAATTGCTATAAAGTTAGATGAATTAAATACTGAAAGGAAAGAATTAGAGAATAAAGCTCTCCAAGAGGCAATTAATATCATTCAAGCTAAAAATTTTTTAGCAGATGAAGTATTAATTGTTTTTGATAAAAATTGGCATTTAGGTGTTTTAGGAATAGTTGCAAGTAGGCTGGTTGAAAAGTACCAAAAACCTGCGATTGTTTTGTCTGAAGTTGATAATGTTCTAAAAGGTTCCGGAAGATCTGTTTCCGGCTTTGATTTGGGTCAAAATATTATTAATGCAAAAAATAGCAATATTTTATTAACTGGAGGGGGGCACTCTATGGCAGCGGGACTATCATTAGATAAAACTAAAATTGATGAATTAAAGCAATTTCTTGTTTCTAGCATAAAAAATAAATTTCCTTCAGGAGAAATAAATAATTTTCTCTATATTGATAGTATAATTAATTTAGAAGCTGCAAATGAGGCATTAATTAATTTAATTGAAGATGCGGGGCCTTTTGGTTCTGGTAACCCAGTTCCAAGGTTTTTATTGAATAATGTTAAACTAACTAAGGCTTTTGTTGTGGGGAAAGATCATGTTAGTTGTATTTTTAAAGGAGGAAGCTCTCAAATACTTAAAGCTATAGCATTCAGAACTTTAAGTGAAGATTTGGGGAGAGTTTTACTGTCATCTCAAGGTAAATACTTGCATGTGGTTGGCCAGTTGAGGAATAATAGCTGGAATGGTAGAGTAGAGCCACAACTTATAATTGAGGATATTGTGTTAGCTTAAAAATTAACAACAGTTTTGGGTAATACTTTTGGTGTAAAGGTCAGGTGTTTAATATGCGAAGAGAATGGTTACTGTGTATAGTTAATATTTATTTTGGTAAGCATCCTTTTTCAAAGGAATATTCAGATGGTGTAGAAACATTAAGATCAATTGAAAATTGGCTTAAAGAAAATCATTTTGGTTATTCTATGTTTGATGCATGGGGTTTTCCAAAATACCCTGCTGGTAATATTCCTGTGACTTTTTCACCAGCTCAGGCAGAAAAAGCCATGGAGTATAGGGTTTTTTGTAATCAATTAGGTTTAGGGGAAAAGATGCATATGACTAGGGTGGTGGTGCCTAATCATCCAAGTATAACAGTTCCTCCAGAAAACTTAGTATACTTTTAATTTTTAAGGTGGAAGGTATGACTGAAGAAGAATTTAATAATAATAAATTGATGGGTGAAATAGATGATATTAAAATTGATTCTAGCTCTAATATTGAAAACATTGCTGATGAACTCTCTTCTGTTAATTCGGAATTGATAAAAATAAATAGGCAATTAGAAGATCTTTCAGAAAGTTTAAGAGAGAGGCCTGAGGGTTTAACAATTAGTCATTTCTCTATAGGGATATTTTGTGTATGTTTAGCCGTAATTTTTTTCTAATAGATGGAGTTAATTTATGATTGGTTTCGCTTCAGTTGGAGTTAAAAATTTAGATGATGCAGGTAAGTTTTATGATGAATTGCTCTCTATAATTGGAGTAAAATTGATGTGGAAGAATGATAGAGCTAGAATGTATGGCCTAGAGAAGGATCAAGGTACTTTATGTCTAATTTTGCCTTATGATAAAGAAAATGCCTCTCCAGGTAATGGGAGTATGGTAGCTATCTTAGCAGATTCAATCGAGAAAGTTAATGCATTACATAAAAAATCATTAGAAATAGGTGCTTTAAATGAGGGTGATCCTGGAGAAAGATCTGATGGTTTTTATGCTTCATATATCAGAGATCTTGATAGAAACAAGATATGCTTTTATTGTAGGCCATAGTTAATGACCCCTTCGTCTAGCGGTTAGGACAACGCCCTTTCACGGCGTAAACACGGGTTCGAGTCCCGTAGGGGTCACCATATGATGGAATCCAAAAATTTTTTTAAATTTTTTTATTTTGCAAAAAGTTTTCTAAGGTTGAGATATAAATTATGAGCGATATATTAGGTTGGAGGCATAAGTT
Source organism: Rhodospirillaceae bacterium (assembly GCA_002701885.1). Classification (GTDB taxonomy): domain Bacteria; phylum Pseudomonadota; class Alphaproteobacteria; order SHVP01; family SHVP01. Next base: position 21,827 of record NZXH01000051.1, read on the forward strand.
TGGAGTTATTACTCCTTCTACAAATACTATTGTTCAACCTGAGTATGATGATATGAGGCCTACTGGTGTAACTAATCATATATCGAGAATGCATATTTTAGATAACTCTATAAATAATAATAATGATTTTGAAAAATTAATCTTTGAAATTGATTCAGCACTAGAGAATGCTGTTGAAAGAGTAATTACATGTTTACCAGATAGTATAATTTTAGGAATCTCTGCTGAAAGTATATGGGGTGGAGGCCTTGATGCCGCATCTAAAGTCAAAAATAGGATAAAAAAAATATCTGGAGGCAAAGATATATTCATAGCAGCTGATGCACTAGCTTTGGCCCTTAAAAAATACAAGGTAAAAGGAAAGGTAGGTTTGATTACGCCTTATATGCCTGTTGCTGAAAAGCATCTTAAAAGATTCATGGACGATATTGGTTATAACGTTAGTAGTATGATTCATCTTCAATGCAGTAGCCCAGTTTTAATTGCACATACATCATTAAAAGATATAAAATTGGTTTTGTCTGAACTTGTTTCAGAAGGAGCAAGTGCGATTATTCAGTTTGGAGCTAATTTACCAATGGCAAAGTTCTCAGATTTGGCAGAAAAATGGCTGGAAATACCAGTAATTTCTGTAAATGTTGCAACTTATTGGCATGCTTTAAGGTCAAATGAAATAAATGATCAAATAACTGGTTTTGGGAAATTAATGGAAAAATTTTAATATCTCATTGCATAAATTGTAATCAGGCGTTAAAGATCATGTTAATGACCCCTTCGTCTAGCGGTTAGGACAACGCCCTTTCACGGCGTAAACACGGGTTCGAGTCCCGTAGGGG
>NZXH01000052.1 GCA_002701885.1 Rhodospirillaceae bacterium
CTAGGTCACTAAGTGACCTAACAACTAATTCAGCTCCAGTAAGTTTTTCTTTTTTTTCATCCATAATACAGTTATTTCCAATAGAGTAAGAACACTTAATCCAAATCTTTAAAAATGAACTTTATAAAAATTTAGAAAAAAGTAATTACAAATTATAATTTCAAATTTCTATCGTCAATAGAATCCCCGAATAATATTAAACATTTTATTAATATTTGAGTCTATTTCACCATCTAAAATTATAAAATCAGTCATTTGATTACGGAACCAAGTATATTGCCTTTTAGCCAAACGTCTAGTAGATTGCTGGGCAAGGTCTATTGATTGATCCAGGGGACTAAGATTATTCAAATAACCTGATAATTCCTTTATACCGATAGCCTTTGAGCAAGGTAGAGAAGGGTCAGGGTTTTTACTTAAAAACTCACTTACTTCTTCAACTACACCCTTTTTAATCATGTTAAGAAACCTTAGATTAATTCTATTATATAATTGCTCTCGATCAGGCAAAACAGAGAACCCCTGCCAGTTTCCATCCAAAACTGATGAATTCTGTTTATTTTGCCAGTAATTAATTGGCTTTCCAGTTGAAAAAAACACTTCCCAAGCTCTTAAAACTCTCTGACTATCATTATTATTTAACGATGACACCAAAGATGGATTTTTCTCCAATAGATCACTATATAACTTACTTACACCTTGCCTCTCTAAAATTTTTCTTCCCTCTAACCTTATATTCTCATTTATTTCTGGAATTTCACTCAAACCATTAATTAAGGCTTTGAAATATAACCCTGTGCCTCCTACTAGAATAGGCAAATGGTTCTTATTCCAAGCTGACTTTATCGAATTCTCAGCATATTCCTTCCATAACCAAACAGAACATGATTTTTTAGAGGAGAAAAAACCGTACAAATCGTGCTCACAGATTCTCATGTCAATTTCAGAAGGCTGAGAAGATAGTATTTTTAAATCATCATATACCTGGATAGAATCAGCGTTGATTATTTCTACAGAGGTATAATTCTTTAAGATATCAGCAAGTCTAATTGCTAAATGTGACTTACCACTAGCTGTTGGGCCCCCTATCAATATTACTTCTTTCATGTGTAATGTATTTATTTTTATTAAAAATTGGTTATATTATAAATTAAATAATGAGTTATAATATGCTAAACTATTTATGTCTAATTGTTAAACCAAATTCAAAATCACTTACAAGTAGTATAATTGATCATTCCAAGGATATTCTTGCCTCTTGTCATGACTCCATTATTGAAGAAAAATGGTTGGAAATTAATGAGAGCTATGAAATTCTATTAAAATCAAATAATACAAATGAATTAAACATTTTATTGCAGTCAAAAATGCCTAAATATGTGGACTGTTTATTAGTACCAAAAAAAAATAGAAAGATGAAACTACTTGTAGCAGATATGGATTCCACAATTATAAGGGAAGAGACGTTAGATGAAATAGCTCGAAGCTTAGGAATTCATGACAAGATATCTAAAATCACTAACCTGGCTATGGATGGGAAAATCAATTTCATCGATTCTCTAAACGAGAGAATAGCAGCTCTTAAAGGAGTTAAGTCTACTGATTTAAAAAATGTACTTGAAAAAAAACTTACTATAAACTCAGGAGCAGAAACCTTAATTAAAACAATGAGAGAAAATCAATGCAAAACCGCACTTGTGACAGGAGGTTTTTCTTTTTTTGCTAAACCTATTGGGGATATGCTCGGGTTTGATTATGTGATTTCTAATACATTAGAAATAGTAGATGAATGTTTAACTGGAAAACTTTTAAGACCTATAATAGATGGCGAGGCAAAAAAAAATTCGCTTATTAAAATTGCTGAAAAAAATAACATTGGAATTAACCAAACAATAGCTGTTGGAGATGGAGAAAACGACATTCAAATGATAGAGACCGCAGGAGTTGGTGTCGGCTTCAAAGCAAAAAGTGGGCTACAGAAAAAAACTACAACCAACATTATAAATGGAGACCTAACTTCCATTCTATATATACAAGGATATAAAAAGTCTGAATTTATTTAATTTATTTGGACTATTGATCTAGCCTAATTCCAACAAATCTTCTATCACCTTTCCTGTCAATCATCAGCAATACAGTTTTTTTGCTACCTTTTTTTAACAAGTTTAGAATCTCAGAGAATTGTCTTGGACTTGATAGTGGCACTTGATTTGCTTCAACAATCACGTCGCCTTTCCTAACCCCTCTTTGAGCAGCTAAACTTTGAGGGTCTAAAGACTTTATAACTAACCCTGAAATATTTTCACCTAACTTAAATGTTGTTCTTTCTTTCGGACCTATAGATGACAGGCTCATACCAAGTAGTTTTTTAGTTTCATTTTCAGTATTTTTGGAAACTTTTGTATTTGTTACTTCTACTAGTTCACCAACTATAACATCAAAATTCTTTTTTGAACCTTTTCTCCAGACTGAGACTCTAACTTTCTTACCTATATCTGTATCAGCAACAATCCTTGGAAGTTGCCTCATTTCTTCAACGTTCTTTCCATCGAATTTTAAAATTACGTCACCAGGAAGAAGGCCAGCATTTGCAGCAGGACCATCTTTACTAACTCTTGAAATTAAAGCACCTTTTGATTCAGGGAGAGATAAGCTTTCAGCAATTTCATCTGTTACAGTTTGAATCTGAACTCCCAGCCAACCCCTTTGAGTTTTACCAAATTTTATAATTTGGTCAACAACTCTGTTAGCAAGGTTTGATGGAATAGCAAAACCAATTCCTACAGAACCACCTGATGGAGAGAAGATAGCTGTATTGATACCAATAACCTCACCATTAAGGTCAAACATAGGACCACCAGAATTACCTCTATTAATTGATGCATCTGTCTGAATAAAATTATCATAAGGGCCTGATCCAATATTTCGCCCCCTAGCAGATATTATTCCAGCTGTAACAGAGCCACCTAATCCAAAAGGATTACCAATCGCAATAACCCAATCACCAACTCTAGAAGTTTCAGAGTTTCCCCAAGTTACAAAAGGAAATTGAATTTTTTCTTTATTTTCTATTTGTAGAACCGCTATATCAGTTTTACGATCTCTACCAATTAATTTAGCTTTAAAAGTTCTCTTATCATCTAAAATAACATTTATTTCATCAGCACCAGTAATAACATGATTATTTGTAATTACTATACCTTCTTCTTTAATTATAAAGCCTGAACCCAAAGATTGAGTTCTTCTCCTTGGCATAGGACTACCATTCTCCTCTTGTCTCTCAAAAAACTCTTTAAAAAATTCCTCAAAAGGTGAGCCTGGGGGTGCTTTTGGCATATCACCAAAAGAATGGGCAGAAGATAATTCTTGTGTTGTAGAAACATTAACCACAGCTGGTTTCAATTTAGTTGCAAGATCAGCAAAGCTTTCAGGCCTTCCGGATGCATAGGAAGAATTAACTAAGAATGATGAGAATGAAAAAACAAGTAATGTAAAAAGTAATAATGTTTTAATCAAAATATTGTAATAGCCTGATGATCTTGTCTGTATAATATTCAAATTGGCCCCCATTAAGGAAAAAATCTTATACGTCTGATATAGGAAATAAAAGTTCTAAAACAATAGCTATTTTTTAAAATCTTGTTAAAGCTACGACGCATAAACCTAAAAAAATAAAAATAATTCCAAAAATTCTAAGGTTTTTAATGTTTTGAGAAATAGCAAAGATCAAAATTTTCTTCATATAACCAGGAAAAAGAGCGTACAATAACCCTTCTAAAAAAATCGCTAACCCAAATGCAGCTAGAAGTTCAATCATTGATCTAACAAAAAAGTATGCATATACTAATTATTTAATAATGATTCTATTTTTTTAAAGTACCAGCCGAGTCATTAAAGAATCTAAAAAAATCACTATTGGGTGACAATATCAAAGAAGTTTCATTATCAGTTAAAGCTTCTTTATATGCCAACATAGACCTATAAAAATTAAAAAATTCAGGATCCTGACCAAAGGCTTTTGCAAAAATAGCATTCCGTTTGGCATCTCCCTGCCCACGAATAATTTGAGCATCCCTATTCGCTTCAGCTAATAGAACAGCTTTTTCCCTATCAGCATTCGCTTTAATTCTAGTAGCTTGCTCTTCACCTTGAGCCCTAAATTCCCTAGCTTCCCTCTCCCTCTCAGCTTGCATTCTTCTAAATATTGCCTCACTATTTTCAGTTGGAAGGTCTGCTCTTTTTATTCTTACATCTACAACTTTAAGCCCTAATGGCGCAGCACCTTCATTAACTAGATTTGTGATTTCTTGCATTAAAGATGTCCTTTCTTCGGTTAAAACTGACTGAAGAGGAACCCCACCAAGAACTTGCCTTAGATTTGCATTAACTATGGCGCCTAACCTTGATCTAGCGACTTGCTCACTCCCTACAGACTTATAAAACTCGAGGGGGTCAACAATTTTAAACCTAGTATATGTATCAACTACAAGTCTTTTCTGATCAGATGCTATAATTTCTTCTTGCCCACCATTATAAGCTAAGATTCTTTTATCTAACCTTACTACATTTTGTACAAAAGGTAATTTAAAATGCAAGCCAGGTTCAGAAACAACCTCTCTAGGATCACCAAACTGAAGGACTATTGCTTGCTTAGTTTGATGAACTGTAAAAATTGAACTCCAAAGGATAACTACAGAGGCAACTATTAAAACTATTAAAAAGATATATGAAATTTTCTTCATTAGTTTCCACCTCCACTATTTACTTGATTTTTTTTAAGCTGATCTAGAGACAGGTAAGGAACAACACCTGAACCTTGATCTTTATCAATAATAATCTTTGACATTTTACCTAGAACTTCTTCCATTGTTTCTAGGTAAATTCTTCTCTTTGTTACTTCCTTAGCATTTGCATACTCCGTATAAATAGCTATGAACCTGGAAGCATCACCAGTTGCATTTTGAACAACTTCTTCTCTGTAGGCTTGAGCTTCTTGAAGGAGTCTCTCAGCCTCACCTCTTGCTCTAGGAATTATATCATTTTGATAAGCCTCAGCCTCATTCCTTTTTCTCTCTAAATCGGCCCTAGCCCTCTGAACATCTCTGAATGAATCAATAACAGCTCCGGGTGGATCAACTTTTTGTAGGTTAACATTAGTTATTTGTATTCCAGCTTTGTAAGAGTCCAAAATAACTTGGATTAACTTTTGTGTTTCTGATTCTATATCTAACCTACCTTCAGCAAGGACTCGCTGAATTGGTGTTCTACCAATTACTTCTCTCATTGCAGTCTCAGCTGCTGCTTTAACTGTTGGTTTCTGTGATTGTATATTAAAGAGATAATCGCTAGCGTTGCTAATAATCCAAAAAACTTCGAAATCAATATCAACTATATTTTCATCGCCAGTCAGCATCAAACTTTCTTCTGGTACATCTCTTGTTGAGGCTTGTCTTGCAAATTCTCCAGCCGACCTAAAACCTATTTCTTCCCTATTAACTCTAGTTACTTTTGGTTTTAAAACTGATTCAATCGGTGCAGGCAAATGGTAGTGCAGGCCAGGAGGAGTAGTTTTAACAGCTTCGCCAAATCTAAGCACTACACCCTGCTCATCAGGAAGAACTCTGTAGAAACCACTAAGAAACCATATTACGACTATTATAAGGAATATCAAAAAAATTGATCTTGGACTCTTTGGCCCTCCAGGAATTATTCCTTTCAATTTATCTTGGCCTTTTTTAATAATATCTTCTAGATCAGGAGGTTGATTTGAACGCCCACCTCCGCTTTGTCCTGGCCTTGGACCCCACGGACCACCATTTCCACCTTGATTACTCCACGGCATTTAACTTCCTTCTCTATTTAGATATCTAATTTTTTAAAAAGTTATTACATATAAATTATTACTTTTATATCTTAAGTCAAGATTAGCATTAAGACTAAAATAAAAATTTAAATAATATCGTTGATTATTGACGATTTTTATGGCCATAGCTATTTAAATATGTGTATTTTTTATTACCTATTGTGAATTTTCACTAAAGACACAAAGATAATGTTATGGAAAATAAAAATATAAACTTAGTAAATGGAGTTAAACAGATTATTGCAATTGCCTCTGGAAAAGGTGGTGTAGGAAAATCTACTACTTCTGTTAATGTTGCATTAGCTTTAAGTAACCTAGGAAAAAGAATTGGCTTGCTAGATGCTGATGTTTATGGACCTAGTATACCAAAAATGCTTGGGTTAAGTGGGAAACCTGATACCACAAAAGAAGGAAAAAAAATCATTCCAAAAGAAAAATTAGGGATTCAGACAATGTCAATCGGGTTCCTTGTCGCTGAAGATACTCCAATGATATGGAGAGGTCCAATGGTTATGAGCGCAATTAAGCAACTACTATATGAGGTCGAATGGAATGATGTAGATATTTTAGTTATTGATCTTCCACCAGGGACTGGAGATACTCAATTAACTTTAGCACAACAAGTCCCTATATCTGGCTCTGTTATTGTATCTACACCTCAGGATGTGGCTCTTCTTGACGTTAAAAAAGGAATAAATATGTTCAAAAAAGTTGAAATTCCTGTTTTTGGAGTTATTGAAAATATGAGTTATTTCCTTTGCCCTCACTGTTCATCAAAAACTGAAATTTTTAGCTACGGTGGAGCAAAAAAAACTGCAAATGAATATGGAATTGAGTTTTTAGGAGAAATACCCCTTGATACAAAAATAAGAGAACATGCCGATAAAGGGGAGCCTTTATTTAATAATAAGGAAAATATAGAGTATAATGAAATATATACTAAAATCGCAAATAAATTGATAGATAAGTTAGAAAATCAAGAATCAGCCACCGGACCCAAAATTAATTTCATAGATTAAACTATTTACTCAGATCAATTAAATTAGATAACTCCTCCCATTCCCTGGAAGATAAGCCTGAATTATTTTGAGTTACCTTTTCACCTTTAATTATCTTTTTAATTACATTTATTGACTTAGAGTTTAAATATGCCCCACCTATTCTATAATTTTCAAAAGCTTCAAAAGTTAGAGGAACCCATTTTTTCACTGTCTGTAGCATAACATCTGCATAAGCCCTAATCTCGAACTGAGCATGGCTATCTGCTCTTAAGCTTAAAAAATGTAAGAGATTATGTAAATCAATCTTCCAATACCATTGTGTGTAATAATTTAAAGACAAATTCATTCTTGCCAACTCTCTGGATAAGCCAATTTGCGATTCACCTTCAAGCATTTTTTCATAGTCTTCATATACTTTTTCTGAATCTTCAATCAACAAGTCTAGAACTCTTTTAGCGTCATCACCCTCAAGAACCGAACCTCTACCTTGTTTATTTGAGCTACTTTGAGAAGCTAAATTTTGAGGCTCAGGAATATAATATTCTTTATCTAAAACTGAATAACGTGCAGAGTATTCATTAACACTAGCCGTTCTATGCCTAATCCATTGTCGAGCGACAAATATTGGTAACTTTACATGATATTTTATTTCACACATTTCAAAGGGAGTTGAATGCCTATGCCTCATAAGATAATTAATCAAGCCCTTATCAGCTGACACATGTTTCGTTCCTTTTCCATATGATACTCTAGCAGCTTGAACGATTGATGAATCGTCTCCCATGTAATCAATTACTCTAATAAAACCATGATCTAGCACAGGCAAAGATTGATAAATTATCTCCTCTAAACCATTAGAAACAACCCTTTTAGTTCCTTCAACTTTGGACCTTTGTGAATTAATCTCCTCAATTTGCTCTTTAGTTAAATCTGACAAATTACTTCCTAATAAAATTGAAATTAATACCTTACTAAAAGCCTTAATTAATCAATATTGATACACATTTAAGGTAAAATTTAAAACAAAATTAATATTATTAAGGGCTGATATCAATATTTCTAGGCAAAAAAATCATTAATTATAATAAAATAAAAAAACTACTAATTATAATTATAAACAGGGATTGGAATAATTTAAACTTCGATCTATAATCTTTAGGCTGATTTTCAGCTATAATGATAAACGTTACTCAAAATAAGCGTAGCGGACCCGGGGGCAGTACCCGGCGCCTCCACCAAAAAAGTTACTTCTCATTATGGGGGGCGAATCAGGCTCGACGCGCGTGGTAAAAGTTTAATTTTCATTCGGCATGGTACCCACCGTTATCGGACCAAATTATAGGTGCCAACGATAATAGAATGGCCCTCGCTGCTTAATAAAAGTAAGCGCGGCTTGGGAGACGCCGGGCAACAGAAGTCTCCCACTTTATTTTTTATCTTGGAATATTAAATTGAAAAAATATATTGACTATCAAAAAATTGTAAATAAATCTCTAAGAAAAGTAATAAAACATGTACTTGAACATATTCAAGACAATGGTATTGAAGGCGATCATCATCTATATATAACTTTTTTAACTCAATACATTGGAGTAGAGATGCCAGGGTATTTGATAGATGAATATCCAAATGAAATCACAATAATTCTTCAACACCAATTTTGGAATTTAGAAATAGAAAAAAATTACTTTTCGATATCTCTCTCATTCAATAATAAAACAGAAAATATCAAAGTGCCTTATGAAGCTATAACATCTTTTGCTGACCCATCTGTTAATTTCGGATTGCAATTCAACAGTAATAATAGCTCAACTAATAAAACAGATAGTAATCACGCTGAAAACCAAATAGAAGTTGATAATTCTAATTTAGACTCCAAAAACAATGAATCAGATAATGTAATTTCTTTTAATGATTTTCATAAAAAAATTGAAGAATAATTATATAATATTTCTAATTTATAAACTTTATTTATTTTAGAGAGATATATTTTGATAGTTAAAAAATCTGTTAACATATCAGGACATAGAACTAGTATTTCTATAGAAGAACAATTTTGGGAAATGCTCAGAGAAATTTCAAAACATTACAATAAAAGTATTAACTCAATGGTACTGGATATTGATAAAAATAGGGATATTAACACTAATTTATCTTCTGCAATAAGATTATTCATATTAAACCATCTAAAAACTACCAGTTTTCAGGGGAAAATAATTAAAAATAATAACTAATAAAAAAAAGTTGGTGAATTTAATTTCAAAATCTGCCTAAATAGAACCTCAATGAATTGGGTAAATTTAACTTAAATTCTCTTTATAAGAATTTATTTGGTGGGAGGTCAAATAATGAAAGCTTCAGATCTTTTTGTTAAGTGTTTAGAAGAGGAAGGAGTAACTCATATTTTTGGTATTCCTGGTGAGGAAAACGCTGATGTTATGATCTCTTTAAACAAAAGTCCTATTGAATTCGTGCTTTGTAGACATGAACAAGCAGCAGCATTTATGGCTGACACTTATGGAAGATTAACTGGTAAGCCAGGTGTTTGTTTAGCAACACTTGGACCAGGAGCTACCAATCTAGTAACTGGTGTAGCGGATGCAAACATGGATAGAGCACCAGTTGTAGTACTTATTGGACAAGCCACAACTACCAGACTTCATAAAGAAAGCCATCAAAATATGGATTCTATTGCGATGTATCGTCCTATNAGTAAATGGGCTCACTCNATTANTAAACCNNCAAATATTCCNGAAATANTNNGAAAAGCNTTTAAAATNGCNATNGCNGAAAAACCNGGNGCNACAGTNATTGAACTGCCAGANGATGTNGCTGAAGAAAATACTAACCTNAANCCNCTTTTAGTNAANAANACNAGAAGAGCNGCTGCNGANCANAAAGCTGTNAAAGANGCNGTTGAATTAATNTCAANNGCNAANAACCCTNTNATANTAGCAGGNAATGGNGCNTTAAGNAAAAGAGCTGCTAANCANGTTNTNAGNTTTGCTCATAAAACNGGNATNGGNGTNGTNAATACTTTNATGGGNAANGGNGCNGTTCCAAGAANNGATNCACATTGTTTATTTACNTTAGGNCTNCAAGGNCAAGANCATATNAATGGAGCNATAAATNAATCNGACCTTATAATTNCNATTGGATATGANCTNGTNGANTTTTCTCCTAGNGCNTGGAATAAANNTGGNGANAANAAAATTNTNCANATTGACTTTCTNCCNGCNGAAATNGATTCNAGNTACCCNGTTNCNGTNGATGTTGTNTCNGATGTTGCTGATGCAATGTGGCANATTAANGANGAANTNAANAAATCNCANGGAGATAAGTTNCCNTTNTTTGATATNAANNNAAGNCAAGNGNTGANGACANACNATTCTNGANGATTTTGCNATGGAAAANGATGATACNTCNTTNCCTATGAAACCTCAAAAAATTCTTTGGGAAGTNAGAGAGTTCCTTAACCCTAGNGATATTCTATTATCTGATGTTGGTGCNCACAAAATGTGGATATCAAGGTATTTCCAATGTGATGAACCAAACACATGTTTAATATCAAATGGTTTTTGCACAATGGGTTTTGCTTTCCCAGGGTCAATGGGGGCCAAAATAGCAGAACCAGATAAAAAAATTCTTTCAATTAATGGAGATGCTGGTTTTTTGATGAATGTTCAGGATATTGAAACGGCAGTTAGAAATAAACTNAACGTTGTNGCAATGGTTTGGCTTGATGGAGAATATGGACTAATCAAGTGGAAACAACAAAATTCATTTAATGGTGAACACTCTGAACTTGCTTTTAATAATCCTGATTATGAGATGTTTGCAAAATCATTCGGAGCATGGGGTAAAGTAATAAAATCTGCTGAAGAACTTAGGCCTGCACTTGAAGAAGCTTTCAAACAAGAAGGGCCAGCTATCATCGCAGTCCCCGTGGATTATAGAGAAAACCTTAAACTCACCAAAAGATTAGGTGAGCTGGAATTTACTATTTAACTTACCTTAATCAATTTGTAAAANCTTNCCTGGGTTCATTATATTTTTTGGATCCAGNGAAAGTTTAATCGATTTCATTACATTTACAGCCTCTCCGTGCTCTTTCATCAAATAATCAACTTTTCCATAACCTATACCATGCTCTCCTGTACATGTCCCCTCCATTGCTATAGCCCTTAAAACTAAATCTTCATTCATTTTTTTTACTTCATTAATTTCATTTATATTTTTTGGATCGACAACAAAACACACATGAAAATTTCCATCACCAACATGACCAACTATTGGTGCNGGTATNTTTGAATTTTGAATTTGTTTTTTTGTNTCTAATATACAATCTGATAATTTAGATATTGGAACACAAACATCGGTAGCCCAAATACCACAGCCTGGACGAAGNGCAGCGGCTGCATATGCAGCATTATGGCGTGCTTTCCATAACTTATTATAATCTTCTAATTTTGAAGTCCATTTAAATGAACTTCCCTCATATTCCTGAATAATATTTTGCACTAACTCAGATTGCTCCTTAACAGAATTTTTACTCCCATGAAATTCCATCCAAAGTGTCGGAAGAACCTCATACGATGAACCTTCAAATTTGTTTATAGCATCTATTTGAATCTCATCCGCAAATTCAATTCTAGCTACAGGAACACCAGACTGTATAACCTCAATAACTGAGTCTACCGCTTTTTTTATATTTGGAAATACACATGATGCAACAGATTTAGTTTCTGGTATTCCANAAAGTTTAACAGTAATTTCAGTAATAATTCCNAATGTNCCNTCAGANCCTATAAATAATCTAGTCAGATCATAACCTGCAGAAGATTTTCTAGCTCTNTTTGAGGTTTCAATAATTCNACCATCAGNAAGGACTACTTTAAGGCTCAAAACATTATCTTTCATAGTNCCATATTTNACTGCTGTAGTCCCTGAAGCTCTTGTGGCAACCATACCACCTAAAGTAGCGTTAGCGCCTGGGTCTATNGGGAAAAATAACCCTTTATCCCTTAAAAAAGTATTCANCTGATTCCTTGTAACTCCAGCCATTACTCTACAATCAAGGTCTTCCGCATTAACTTGGATAATTTCACTCAAATTTGATATATCAATACTTACTCCTCCTTTAATAGCTGCAATATGACCTTCTAAGGAAGTACCGGCGCCAAAAGGAATTACCGGTATAGAATTTTCGTGGCATAATTTAAGTATTTTACTTATTTCATCGGTATCACTTACAAATGCAACAGCATCGGGTTTAAAGCCCTCATGATATGACTCATCTTTTCCATGATTTTCTCGTACTGGTTTAGAGGTTGAAAACCTTTCACCAAGAATTTCTCTAATCTTTTTGAATACTATTTTTTTATTATTAGTCAGTTTTTCGGATAAGAATGAATTATTCATTGAAGGTACCTTTAATTAATATTCTATATATTTATTTAACAAAAACCCCATGCACTCTTCACACAATCGATAAGTTAGCTATTATACACTTATGATAGAACAAAAACCAATAAAAGTTGACCTTGGAATGAGAGTTGAACCAGAGTGGATTGACTATAATGGCCATATGAATGTTGCTTATTATTTGCTTGCTTTTGATAAAGTTGTTGATGAATTCAATAATAAATTAGGGCTTGGGCCTAATTATAAAAAAGACACAAATAAGACTACATTTGCCCTGGAGTCTCATATTGTTTGGATCAAAGAAATGCTATTAGGCGAGAGGATCAACTTTACTATTCAATTGTTAGACCACGATAAAAAAAGAATTCACTTATTCATAACAATGCTTCATAATGAAGGAAATATTGAGGTAGCGACATACGAAGTCCTATCAATGCATATTGATCTAACAACAAAAAAATCATGTGCTTTTCCTGAAAAAATACAAAAAAAAATTGAAACTATTATGAATAATCAAAGAAACATAAACAGACCTAAACTCTCGGGATCCAAAATCGCAATAAGAAGACAAAAGTTTAGTAATTAAATGAGGATATTATGAATTTTTTTATGTATTTTATATCAACTCTTTTCTTTGCTTATATACTAATACCCTCACCCTCNCTAGCAGCATGNACTGACCCAGCAAAACCAAAAGTAAATTGGGAAAGATGCAACTTNTCTGAAAANAATTTTTCAAATAAACAANTAAACAAGTCTATACTNAGGGAAACTAGATTTATAAGNTCAAACCTAAGTAATACAAATTTATCATTTTCTATAGCNGTAAGAGCNAANTTTATTAATACNANTGCNAAANNNGCTATTTTTAATNANGCNAAANTNAGAGNNGCNGATTTTACTAANGCAAATCTCTCNAATGTATCATTNATAAATGCNGACCTNAGNTTNGCAAGACTNTTNAGAGCTAANTTANAAAATGCTAANNTAACNGGNGCNAAAATCAAAGGGGCAGACTTACTTAATGCTAACCTAAGTGGAGCAACTTGGATAGACGGTAAAACTATATGCTCTGAAGGCTCGATAGGTCAATGTCAGTAAAGTAAATTGAAAAGCAAAAAAAAATACATAAAATTAAAAAATATTTTTTTCAATATTAAATGAAATAGAAAAAATAAAGAATGGATAAATTATTAGCTTCAAATAATAAAAAAGTTGGATATTTGGATTCTCTAAATAAAGAACAGTATGAAGCAGTTTGCACTACTGAAGGCCCTTTGCTTGTTTTAGCAGGAGCAGGCACAGGAAAGACTAAAGTTCTTGTGTCAAGAATTTGCCATATTTTAAAAAATAATTACGCTAAACCATGGGAAATACTATCTGTTACCTTTACTAATAAAGCATCTAGGGAGATGAATAACAGAGTAGCTGAACAGATAGGACAGGCTGTTGAAGGTACATGGTTAGGAACATTTCATTCAATAGGTGTAAAAATATTAAGATCAAATGCTGAATTAATAGGTTTAAAAAATAACTTCTCAATAATTGATACTGATGATCAAATAAGGGTGCTAAAGCAATTAATTAAATCTAATAATATAGATGATAAAAGATGGCCTGCTCGTTCTCTTGCATACATAATAAATAAATGGAAAGATTTAGGGCTTCTTCCAGAAGAAATTTCTCAAAATAATGTCAGTAATTTTGCGCAAGGAAAAAGCGTTGAGCTCTATAAGGAGTATAATTCCTTGCTAAAGGTTCAAAACGCAGCAGATTTTGGTGACCTTATTCTTCACTGTTTAACTTTATTTAAAAAAAATAAAGATGTTTTAGAAAATTATCACAAAAAATTTAAATATATTTTAGTTGATGAATATCAAGATACTAATCAATCCCAAAATATATGGTTAAAATTATTGGCTATGGGCTCGAAAAATATTTGTTGTGTTGGGGATGATGATCAATCTATTTATGGTTGGAGAGGAGCTGAAGTAGGAAATATTTTAAGTTTTGAGAATGATTTTCCAGGAGCAAAGACCATAAGACTAGAAAGAAACTACAGATCTCAACCTCATATATTAAAAGCAGCATCAGAATTAATTAAAAATAATGAAGACAGACTTGGTAAAACATTATGGACAGAAAAAGAAGATGGTGATCCAATACTTATATCTAGCCACTTGGACGGAGCTGAAGAAGCTAGATCAATCATAGAAATATGTGAGAAAATTTCAAAGGAAAATAGTCTAAATGAAATAGCAATATTAGTAAGGGCTGGGTATCAAACAAGAGAGTTTGAAGACCGTTTGCTAACTGTAAATATGCCATATAGAGTAATTGGAGGACCCAGATTTTATGAAAGAAGAGAAATAAGAGATGCAATTGCATATTTACGTGTTGTTTCTCAACCTAGTGATGGGATAGCTTTTGAAAGAATTATAAATGTTCCAAAAAGAGGCTTAGGACTAACTACAATAAAATCTATATATGATTTATCAAAAAAACATAAAGAATCTTTAGTTTCTTCTGCTCAGAAAATTATTTCAACTGATATTATTAGACCACAAGCTAAATCTTCACTTGCCCGTCTTTTAGAAGATTTTAATAGATGGATATCTCTAAAAGACCAAATAGGAGTCAGAGAATTATTAGAAACTATTTTAGATGAAAGTGGATATACAGATATGTGGCAAAAAGATAAATCTATTGAAGCTCCTGGAAGATTAGATAATCTGATGGAACTTGCTGATACACTTGAAAATTTTGAAAATTTAACAAGCTTTCTTGATCATGTAAGTTTAGTAATGGAAAATGAGAAGAATGAATCTAGTGAAATGATCAATATTATGACTTTACACGCTGCAAAAGGTCTTGAGTTTGACCATGTATTTCTTCCAGGTTGGGAAGAAGGGTTATTTCCCCATCAAAGGTCTTTGGATGAAAATGGCACAACCGCACTTGAGGAGGAGAGGAGACTAGGTCATGTTGGGCTTACAAGAGCAAGGAAAACCGCGCAAATAACATTTGCATATAATAGAAGGTCTTTTGGGGATTGGCAAAACACTATACCATCGCGATTTATTGATGAACTCCCTGAAGCAAATATTAGCTTTACTGATACTAGTAATAATTCAGATAATAATGTTTTCTCTGATATTGATTTTAATCAGGATATATCTAATGACTTTAATCAAAATTATATTACATTTAAAGAATTATCTAACAAACAAAAAACTATGGTTATTGGCTCAAAAGTAAAGCATAAAGAATATGGAATAGGTTATGTAATTAAAGTGAACTTTGAAAAACTTGATATAGTTTTTGAAGGTTTCGGGAAAAAAACCATTATTGAAACCTATCTTGAATTGATAGATGACTAATAAGAAATACTTGCAGCTTATATTCGAAATACCCAAAGATAAAAAAAAGGTATTTGATTTTGCGCTAGAAGGGACTTTGGACAATACGCTTGATGTTATGATAAATTATATAAAAGACCCTAGTTTAATTTGTAGTAATATAATTTATAAGATAATTTCTCAAAATAAAAAAAAAATGGAACTATTAAAAAATTTATTAAAACAGCAAAATATAAATTCAATAATCGAACATATAGAAGATAAAAATTGGGTCAAATTTTCAAATACCTTAAGACCTAATTTAAAAATTGGATTATTTTTTATATATTCTTCTGAGAAATGTAGTCTTAATTCAATAAAACAGCAAATTCCAATTTTTATAAAGTATAATAATGGCTTTGGCACTGGCCAACACCCAACAACTAAAGGCTGTCTAATAGCTATACAAGAATTAAGTAAAAAAAGAAAATTCTCTAAACCGCTAGAAATTGGTAGTGGCTCTGGAATTCTTACAGTAGCTCTTGAGAAATTATTTAAAACTAAAATTACCGCTACTGAGTATGATTTACAAGCATATGAAACTAGTAAAAATAACTTTAAAACTAATAAAGTAGCTAAAAAAATAAATTTATTACATCAATCATCTATTAATAATTCTAAAATAATTACCAATTCTCCTTATGATCTTATTGTTGCAAACATTCTTGCTAGACCTATAATTAAATTCTCAAGTAAAATTAATAACATTTCAAAAGGCTCTACAATTTTAGTTTTATCAGGATTTTATTTTGAACAATATTTACGTATTGTAAACAAATATAGATACTTCGGGTTTTATAAATTACAACATTATAAAATTGATAATTGGATCACTTTAGTTTTAGAAAAAAGAAAATAAAATGAATAATGAAAAATTATTTAAATTAAGAAAAATAATAAAAAAAAATAAAGTCGATGGCTACTTAGTCCCACATAATGATGAGTATTTTAATGAGTCAATTCCTGAAGCAAACAAAAGGCTTGAATGGCTAACCTCTTTTGATGGTTCGGCTGGGCTAGCTTTAATACTGCAGGAAAAAGCTTATCTTTTTGTAGATGGCAGGTATACAATCCAAGCAAAAAAACAAGTAGACAATAAATTATTTGATGTAATCCATTCAAAAGATAGAAATATTTATCAATTACTAAACTCTCTTACAAGCAAGTTAACCATTGGGTTTGATCCCAAAATACATTCAATTATAAATATTAAAAATTTAAAAAAAAATATCACTAATAGCTCAATATCTTTTAAAGAAATAAAAAATAATTTAATTGACCTTGTCTGGGATAAAAAACCTGTTTTAATTTTTAATGATATAAAAATTCATGAATTAAAATTTACAGGTCAACCAAGCCATGAAAAGATAAGCCATGTAAATGAATTAATAAAAAAATATTTAGCCGATTCAATAATTATTACTGATTGTGAATCCATAGCATGGTTATTAAATATAAGGGGCTCTGACCTTGATTTTACGCCTATTCCACTATCGATATTAATCTTAAATAATAATAACGAAATTATTTTTTTTACTAATTCAAATATAAACACTTCAATAAAAAAACACTTTGGAAATAAAATAAAAGTAGAAAAACTATGTAAAGTAGAAAACTATCTTATTCGTTTAGGCCAAAATAAGTTAAAAGTAATTATTGATGAAAGAACTTGCTCATTTTGGGCTTATAAAATTCTAGAGTCTCATGGTGCAGAAATATTATTTAAAAATGATCCATGTCTAATTTTAAAAGCATGTAAAAATAAAACCGAACTAAACGGTATAAGAAATGCTCACATTCGAGATGGAATATCTCTTGTGAAAACTTTATATTGGATAAAAGAAAGTATACAAAAAAAATTATTAAATGAAATAGCAGTATCTGATAAGCTTTTTGAATTTAGATCAAATAATGAAAACTTTACAGGATTAAGCTTTCCTACGATTGCTGGAACCGGAGCAAATGGAGCAATTGTTCATTATCGTCCATCTAAAGAAAATAGTAGAGAAATAAATGAAGGTGATTTACTTCTAATGGACTCTGGAGGTCAATATTTTGACGGGACTACCGATGTAACAAGAACAATAGTAATTGGTGAGCCTACTAAAGAAAAAAAAATTATGTTTACAAAAGTTCTAAAGGGTCATATTGCAATAGCATCAGCTGTTTTTCCATATGATACTACTGGTCATCAACTTGATATTTTAGCCAGACAATTCCTTTGGAAAAGCGGCCTTGATTATGAACATGGAACAGGACATGGTGTAGGTACATTTCTTAATGTACATGAAGGGCCTCAAAATATTTCAAAATATGAAAATAATATTAAACTAGAGGAAGGAATGATTATATCCAATGAGCCTGGCTACTATAAAGAAGGGGAGTATGGTATAAGAATTGAGAATTTAGTAGCAGTAAGAAGGGAAAATAATTTTAGCTCTGAAAAAAAATTCTTAAAATTTGAAACATTAACATTAGCTCCTATAGACTTAAATCTTATTGAAATAGGGTTGCTTGATAAAAATGAAATAGAATGGATAAATAGTTACCATGAAAAAGTTTTTAGCCAACTATCAAATAGCTTAAGTACAGAAATCAAAGAGTGGCTTAGGTTAGAAACAAAAAAAATAAATATCTAGCTTTCTAACAAGTTTAGAAATTCTTTCTCACTTAAAATTTTTACATTTATATCTTTTGCTTTTTGTAATTTTGACCCAGGGTTAGAACCAGCAATTAGAAAGTCAGTTTTTGAAGTTATAGCGCTAGTTACCTTAGCTCCCATTTTTTCAAGAGTTTGCTTGGTTTGACTCCTTGTCATATTTTGCAAAGTGCCAGTTACAACAAATATTTTGTTATTTAATTTTGACTCTACACCTTCAAATGAAACATGCTTAATATTAAGGTGGGACAATAGATTTTTAGTTAATTCAAGATTTTTATCATTTTTAAAATATTCAATTATAGAATCACCAATCTTTGGACCTATTCCCTCAATTGAAATAATATTATTATAAGATTCACTTTCTTTATCTTGAGATGATAAAATTTCATCTAAAA
>NZXH01000053.1 GCA_002701885.1 Rhodospirillaceae bacterium
TGTGGGCAATTAAAACATCATTAGGAAGCTTTTTTAAAGGAAATGAGTCCACTCCTGATATAAATGATTGTATAAATTTTCCACTAAATAATGAAATTTCTTCATCAGTAAACTCTTTATTTGGTCTTGTTGTAATTATAGCATGAGATTCTTTAATTACTTTTAACCTTTCTTTAGTAGCTATATTCTCAAGTAAGTAGATATCTGCTATGTCTTTAAGCACTTTATGTATTTCAGAATTAGCATCTTCTGATATTTTGAAACTTATTAATACTTTGCTTTTTAAAATATTCATTTTATATTAATTTTGCTAACTTTGAATGATTGCGCAATGATTTAGAAAACCAATCTAATCCGGGAAAATGAAACGATACATGACCAATTGCATTTATAGCTTTCGCAAAACCACATAAGTAACTCAATTCTTTTCCTAACAAAAAAACATCAAATGAATTAATTTCATCTTTATTTAAAGTTCTAACTGAATCGTAACCTAATAAAAAAACATCCCAAAGTTTTTCAGGTAATGAGTTTTTTTCAATTGACCATTTATAGCTCATAAGCTCTTGAACAAAAAAATCAACGCCACATGCATCAAAATCCATAATGGTTATTTCTTTGTTACCTAAAACAAATGCATTATGAATATGAAAATCACCATGTGTCATCCCAGTTCTTAAATTATCATTATTATAAGAGGCTTTATAAATAGAGTTTATCTTTAATGCTAATTCTTTATAGAAAATTAAGTCATCAGTTCTATGACTTACTAAATCTTCTAAGTAAGCTAGGGAATTTAGAATATTTTCATCTCTTTTTATTTTCTTGTCATTAATATTAACACCAAATGATTCTGAAAAATTATGTAATTTACCAAAAATAACTCCCATGTTCTTAGAAACGCTTTCAGATGGGTTTTTTGAAAAAACCTCTCCACCAACAAAATTAAATACACAAGCGAACCTTTTCCCTTCCATACTTTGAAATGAAAAGACCCATTCGTTGGATAGGTTTTTCTGAGGAATTGGAACTCTAATGCCACTTTTATATAAATAAGTTAAGAACTCCATTTGTCTATTTAGATCATACTTATTTTTTGTATTCGGCCTCCAGACTTGAGCAACAAAAAGTCTTTCTTTTGATCGTAATAAATAAAAATCATTCATACCTCTATGCAATAATTCGCATACTAAATCTTTGTTAAAATCATATAATTTATTTATTAATTGGCCCAATGAATCAGCATCTATAGTTGAATGAGCTGTTGGTAAAATTTTTTTTTCAATCATTTAATAGCTTTAGTTTCTATAGGTATAATTTTTATTATTATAATTTAAATACCAAAAAAACAATATTAAAAGAGCTGTTATAATAGTCATAAAAATCAAACTTAAATCAAAATTCCCTGAAATATCCAATATCTTCCCCATTAAAAGAGGTCCTAAAACCCCACCTATTTCTGCAAAAGTAAAGAAAAGGCCACCTGCAGCACCCATATGTTCTGCTTTAACACCAGGTGATTCCATTAGTATTAATATAGCAATAGTCATTAGCGTTGCCCTAGATATACCCTGTAAAAAAAGACCAACAGATAAAATTGGCAACCAATCAAATATCAGAAGTATGGTTGATGCTATAGCACTTAAAATTAAAATGAAAAAAATATACATTCTCCTATCAGGTGTAGCAATTCTAGGAATTAAAATAGACCCAATAATTCCTACAAATGTAGGAAGTGATGCCCAGTAACCAGCCTGAGTCAATGTCATATTTTTCATTCTTAATATTTCAGGCAACCAATTAAATAGACCATGACTGTAAAAAAATATACATACACTCATAAGCAATAAAATTTGTACATTTCTTAATTTAATTAAATTCCAATAAATAATTAATTGTCTAAGAATATTAAACTTATTTTGCTCTGAGTTTTTAATTTGTATCCCTTTACTGAGATAAATCCAGATTACACTCGAAAGAAAAACAAAAAAAGAAAATAATATAATTACTCCTCTCCAATCATTTTCAAAAATTGGCATAAATATGCTGTTTGTAGTAGATAATGCAAAGATACTTCCAAATGCAGGGCCTGTTATATAAATGCCCATTGCAAGACCCCTCTCTTTACCCACAAAATAATCGGCAATTAATTTTGGAGCACCTATAGAAATGAGAGGACCTCCAATTCCAAAAAGCGCCACAGAGAAAAACATAGTTGAATAGTCATACGATAAAGCACGCAATAAACCTGATAGAGCCATAATTAATGCGGCAAAGAAAAGAGAAAGTTTTAGACCAGCACGATCTACAAAAGCCCCACACGGTATTGCCATAATTATGTATATTAGCGGCCAGGCTCCTAAAATTGAGCCCATTTGAGTTGATGTAATAGCTAGATCTTCAATGATAACTGAGACAACTGGAGCTAATGAAAACATCATCAAACCAAAAACAAAATATATTAACCAAACTCCAGACAAATATAACCATCTGGATTTATCTAATGATGATATATTCGAATCCATAGCAGTCAAATTAGACCAGCTTTTTGAAAATTTAATTTAGTTTTTTCACTAAACCAATCAAGGTTAGGATTCAATAAAGGAGTATGCCCAACTGAATTTACATTTGCAGCAAAACCACAAAGAAAAGATAGCTCTTTAAGTGCGTAAAAAAAATTTAATAAACTTAATTCTTCATAGTTAAGGTTTCGTATTGAATTATAACCTTTCAAAAATGAATCACTAATTTTTTGATCGACTCTAACGTAATCATTAGCCCAAATAAAACTACAAATATCAAATATTAAATAATAATGACCACAATTATCAAAGTCCATTACAGTAAATTTATTATCCTGAAAAAAAACATTATATAAGTGAAAATCACCATGTATTACTCCAGATGGTATAGATTTCAGATTTAATTCATCTAATTTATTTATCATTATACTAACTGCATTACGGTACCATTTTAAATCATCAATTCTATGCGTATTCATTTTTAACAAAAAAATTATTTCTGTCTTTAATCTAATTTTCATATCTATTTCTCTTGAAACACTTGGTGCAAAACTTTTCAGAACTTGATGAATTGTAGCTAGCTGCGCACCTAATTTGAATGAATTATCAACATCAGGCTTAGAGCCAAACACGTATCCGTCAACCCAGGAAAAAAGAGAGAAAAACCTTCTACCTTCTGGAGCATTTATTGCCATATATAAAGATTTATCTTGAGATTCTATAGGGAATGGGACATTTATGTTATTTTTATGCAAAAAAGATAATAATTCTGTTTCAAAAATAATATCATTTTCTGACCTGAAACCTGACCTCCAAACCCGACATGCATGATTAATATTTTTTCCATCTCTAATTAGGTAAACATCATTCATACCTCTATTCAAAAGCTCAGAATGTATAGGTTTCGGTAAGTCCCAGTTACTCGAAATGATATTTGAAAGACTATCAGAATTAATAATAGAGTGAGTGATTGGAAGAATATTTGTCATTATAAACCTTATTTTTATTTTAGTTAAACTATAGTGTAGAATATAAATAGAAAATTATATAATCTTAAATAAAATTAACTAGAACTAAAATAATTATGACAAAAATACAACCTAATTTAAATGAAGCTTTAATAGTTATTGATATCCAAAATGATTTTTGCCAAGGAGGAGCTTTGGAAGTACCAGGCGCAGATCAAATCATTGATAAATCAAATAAATTAATTAATAGATTTGATCAAGTAATTTTAACTCAAGATTGGCACCCATACGATCATATATCATTTGCGACTCAGCATGAAGGCAGAAAGCCATTTGATATAATTGAATTAGATTACGGCAAGCAAACTCTTTGGCCAGACCACTGTATTCAGGGCAGTCATGGAGCAAAATTTCATAGTAAATTGAATACGAAAGCTGCAAAATTAATTATAAGAAAGGGTTATAATAAAAATATTGATTCATACTCAGCCTTTTTTGAAAACGATAAATGCACTTCCACAGGCCTTAAAGGGTATTTAAATGAAAAAAAAATAGATAAAGTTTATTTTATTGGATTAGCTTTAGATGTATGTGTAAAAGATTCTGCAATGGATTCAATAACTTCAGGAATACAAACATATATTTTAGAAGACTTATGTAAAGGTTTAAGTAAACAGACATCAACTCAAGCCCTTGAAATAATGAATAAATCAGAAATAAATATAATTGACTCAAGTAAATTCATTTAAGGAAATTATAGAATGGTATTAACTCAAGAAAAAAAAGAATTTGATGTTAATTTCCCCATAATAATTATTGGAGCAGGTGCTTGTGGACTATGCGCAGCTTTATCTGCTAAAGAGCACGGTGTTAATCCATTAATTTTAGAGAGAGATAGAGAACCTTCTGGCTCTTCTGCTTTATCTACATGTTTAATACCTGCAGCAGGAACCAAACTTCAAAAAAAAGCTGGAATCGATGATACACCAGAAGTCTTTGCAAATGACATTATAAATAAAGCACGAAATAAAAATGACCCAAATATGGTTAGGTTTATATCAAATGAATCAGCACCAACTATAGACTGGCTAATTGATAACAATGTTCCTCTAAAATTAGTAACTAGTTTTTTTTACCCTGGTCACTCGCAGTATAGAATGCATGGTTCACCTAATAGAACTGGCACTGAACTAATGGAAGCTCTTTTAAAAAAAACCCAGGAAAAAAAAATTGACCTAATTACTTCAGCTTTAGTGACTAATATTTTTGTTAACAGCACTAAAACAATCACAGGTGTTGAAATAACAAGACCAAATGGAGCTATAGAAAATATCGGATGTAAATCGTTAATTCTTGCTTGTAATGGTTTTGGTGGTAACTCTGAAATGGTAAAAAAATATATTCCTGAAATGTCAAATGCACTATATTTTGGCCATACAGGTAATAGAGGGGATGCAATCAAATGGGGAAATGAAATTGGTGCATCGATTTCTGATATAGGAAGTTACCAAGGTCACGGAGCAGTAACTCACCCGCATGGAACTTTATTGTTTTGGGGATTAATGACTCAAGGAGGGTTTCAAGTAAATGTTAATGGTGAAAGATTTTCAAATGAGGTAAGAGGCTATTCAGAACAGGCAGTGGATGTAATTTCACAAAAAAATTCATATGTTTGGGAAATATGGGATTCAAATAGTCATGAAATAGGTATGGACTTTGCTGACTATAGAAATGGCGCTAATTTAGGAGCACATAAAATTGCAAATGATATTATTGAAATATCGTCTTTGACAAAAATGCCTCTAAATAAATTAGAAAAAACATTTAGTAATATAAACCATTATAGAAGTAATAAAATAAAGGATAATTTTGGGAGAGATTGGTCTAATATTAAACCTATGACTAAGCCATATTTTTTTGCTAAAGTTACAGGCGCACTATTTCATACCCAAGGAGGTCTAGATGTTAACTCATCAGCACAGGTTATTGATAAAAATGGCAAAGCATTTCCAAACTTATATGCTGGTGGGGGAGCTGCTAGGGGGTTATCCGGGCCTTCAAGATGGGGCTACTTATCTGGAAACGGCCTTCTTACAGCAGTAGTTTTAGGAAAAATAGCTGGGCAAACTGCTGCAGAAAAGATTGATAAAAATGACAGTGAAATTAGATAAATCAATCAATTTTGAAATTTCATACCCCGTAGTTATAGTAGGTGGTGGTGCGGCTGGACTAACAGCAGCGCTAGCAGCAAGAGATGAGGGAGCAGATGTACTAGTTTTAGAAAGAGATAATGAACCACGTGGAACAACATCTATGTCTCAAGGAAATATTGCTGGTGCAGGGACTAAAAGCCAAAAAGAAAAAGGAATAGATGATTCTGGTGAAATATTTGCTAAGGACATAATTAACTTAACTAAAGGAAAAACCAACCACTATCTTGCCAAGTCTTTTGCTAACGAGTCAGGCAAAACAATAGATTGGCTTGTTGAAAAACATAGAATTCCCTTAGAATTAGACCTTGATTGGGGTGCTAAACTCGGACACTCTAAACCAAGAATCCATTGCACACCCTCTAAAACTGGCGATGAACTTATGACTCTTCTATTAAGTGCCTGCAATAACTCTGGTGTGGATATATTAACTAATGCACATGTTACTGAACTATATAAAAATGAAAAAAATTTCATTATTGGGCTTAAATATGAAAGACCTGATGGGTCTAGTGATACGGTTGGATGCAGTTCACTTATAGTCGCTACAAGTGGTTTTGGAGCAAACCGGGAAATGATAAAAAAATTTATCCCAGAAATGACAAATGCTATTTACCATGGACATGAAGGTAACGACGGCGCAGGAATAAACTGGGGTATAGATTTAGGTGCAGCTACAGAAGATATGAGTTCCTTTCAAGGTCTTGGTGCACTATCTGAACCTTCTAGAATATTAATTCATTATAATACAATTTTAAGAGGGGGCATAATTGTAAATACGGAAGGAAAAAGATTCACAGATGAAAGCGTAGATATATCAGGAATGGGAAGGAAAGTATCTGCCCAACCAGAGGGATTTGTTTGGTTCATTTTTGATAAAAAAATTCATACTTTTTCAAAAAAATATCAGGAACATAAGGATGCTATCGAAAGTGGAGCTATAAAGAAAGCAAATTCTACCGAACAACTTGCTAATATCATAAAGATACCAATGAAAAATTTGAAAAAAACAATCAATGAAATCCATAAAATACAAAATGGTTCTATGAGAGACCCATTTGGAAGAAAATTTGAATCTGACTTAGTTCTGGAAGGCCCCCCATGGTACACTGCAAAATGTGTTGGAGCATTATTTCATACACAAGGTGGCCTAGTAATTAATGAGTTTGCTCAGGTAATAAAAAATGATGGGAAAATACTTCCTAATTTTTATGCTGCCGGAGGAACAGCAAGGTCAATTTCTGGACCTGCAGACTGGGGATACATTCCTGCGGCAGGATTATTTACTGCTACCACCCAAGGGAGAATAGCTGGACAAAATGCAGCTAAACATAACAAAAGAAAAGAAAATAAAATAAAATAAATATAACAAATTTTTATTTTTGCTCAACTTTCTCAACTTCACCATTTTCTTTTTTCCAATCATCAAAACCACCTGCCAAGTGGGCTACAGGTCCAAACCCCATATCCAACAAGGTTTTTGTTGCTAACGATGACCTCCAACCTGATTTACAATATAAGATAAATTTATTTCCCGTTGAAAAAACCTTTCTGTGGTATGGACTTTTTGGATCTACCCAAAATTCAATCATACCTCTTGGGGCATGAATAGCACCCTTGATTTTTCCTTCTTTCCATAATTCTCTTATATCTCGAATATCAATAATTGTAATTTCCTCAGATTTTTGAATTTGGATTAATTTTTTTGCAAATATTACTTCAACTTCTTTATCTGCTTCATTAATTAATTCTTTTATACCTTTTACTAATTCCATCATTCAACCTATAAGAAAAAATATTGAAAAAAATACCAATAAAATATTTTAATCATACAATAATAATATATGATATAAAAAATAAAAAATAAAAAATAAAAAATAAAAAACTAAAATATAATTGGAGGAATTATGAGACTTAAAGATAAGGTTGCTATAGTAACGGGTTCTGGAGCAGGAATTGGAAGAGCTACTGCAAAGTTTTTTGCAAATGAAGGTGCAAAAGTAATTTGCGTTGATATTGATGGAGATAAAGCAAAAGAAATTGCAGATGAAATATCAAAGGAAGGAAAAAAATCTAAACCCTTAGAGTTAGATGTAACTGATGAAAAAAAAGTCAATGAAATTTTATCTAATTTAATTAATGATGAGGTTAAAATAGATATTCTTGTTAATAACGCAGGTATAACTGTTACTGGATCAGTTGAAGACCTAACAATCAAAGAATGGGACAGACAAATGGATACGAACCTAAGATCCATTTATCTCATGTCAAACAACATATGGAAACACTTTAAGAATAATAAAGGCGGAATCATTTTAAATACTGCTTCTATAGCATCAAAGATAGGTATAGCTAATGATGCAGCTTATTGCGCTTCAAAAGCAGCAGTAGAAATGTTGACTAGATGTATGGCTAAGGATGGAGCTTCCGATAAAATAAGAGTTAATTGTGTTTGCCCTGGTTTTGTAGAAACTCCGAATATCCAAGGCTACTTTGATGCACAGCCTGACCCTCAAGCTGCAAGAGATTTTGCAATAAGTTTACATCCAATTGGTAGAATGGGAAAACCAGAAGATATTGCAAAAGGCTTTGTTTTTCTTGCATCTGAAGATGCAGAATGGATTACAGGTTCTTCCTTAGTTATAGATGGAGGCTTGCTCACAGCCCTACCATAATGGACTGAAAAATTATTTAATGTTATAATAATAAAAAAAAATTATTAATTTTATTACTTTAATTAATACTTAAGGAAAAAAATATGAAAGTTAAAGCAGCTATCGCAACTGAACCTGGCAAACCTTTGATAATTGAAAATGTTGATTTAGAAGGCCCTAAAAGTGGGGAAGTTTTAGTTGAAGTTAAAGCAAGCGGGGTATGCCACACTGATGCATTTACTCTTTCGGGAGATGACCCAGAAGGAATTTTTCCTTCTATTCTAGGACATGAAGGTGCTGGAATAGTAGTTGATATTGGCCCAAATGTCACAAGTGTTAAAAAAGGGGATCAAGTCATACCTTTATATACTCCTGAATGCAGACAATGTAAGTTTTGTCTTTCTGGAAAAACAAACTTGTGCCAAGCAATTCGTGAAACTCAAGGAAAGGGTTTGATGCCAGATGGTACTTCTCGTTTTTCATTAAATAATAAACCTATTTATCATTACATGGGAACTTCAACATTTTCAAACTATACAGTCTTACCAGAAATTGCTCTAGCTAAAGTAAGGAATGATGCACCACCTGAAGTTATTTGCTATATTGGATGTGGTGTAACTACTGGAATCGGTGCTGTAATTAATACTGCCAAGGTAACCCCTGGTTCAAATGTAGTTGTTTTTGGCTTAGGCGGGATTGGTCTTAACGTGATTCAAGGCGCAAGGTTAGTGGGTGCAAATAAAATTATTGGTGTAGATATAAACGAAAAGAAAAAAAGTCTTGCTGAGAAATATGGTATGACTGATTTCGTTAATCCAAATAATTATGAGGACAAACTTATAGAGCATCTGGTTGAAATTACAGATGGAGGGGCAGACTATTCCTTTGAGTGTATCGGCAATACAGAAACTATGAGACAATCACTAGAATGCTGTCATAAAGGATGGGGAGAAAGCACAATTATTGGTGTTGCTGGTGCAGGTCAAGAAATTGCAACCAGACCTTTTCAATTAGTCACCGGAAGAGTATGGCGAGGCTCAGCTTTTGGTGGGGCAAAAGGTAGAACAGATGTTCCAAAAATTGTTGATTGGTATATGGAGGGTAAAATTGAGATAGATTCAATGATAACCCATACAATGCCAATAGAGGAAATCAATAATGCTTTTGATTTAATGCATGCTGGTGAATCAATAAGAAGCGTAGTTACATTTTAGATAAAAATGATACAAGAGATTTCTAGCCATAAAGCATTTGAAGGAAAAGTTTCATACTGGAGACATCTCTCTGATGTTTGCAAAACTGAAATGAAATTTTCTATTTATGAACCACCAGATATTAAGTCTAAAAAATTGCCTGTTTTATTTTATCTTCCAGGTCTAACGTGTACGGAAGAAACTTTTATGATAAAAGCTGGAGCGCTACGCAAAGCCAGTGAACTGGGCTTAATATTAGTTAGCCCAGATACAAGCCCAAGAAATACTTTGAATGGTGAGGAGAGTAAAGATTGGGACTTTGGGACTGGTGCTGGGTTTTATCTTGACGCTAAAATGCCACCGTGGAATGAAAATTATAACATGTTTTCATATGTCACTCGAGAATTACCAACAATTATTCACAATAATTTTAATAGTAACTCTGAAAGACAGAGTATATTTGGGCACTCGATGGGTGGACATGGAGCATTAATATGTGCACTTAAAAGACCTGATTTGTATAAAAGTGTTTCAGCTTTTGCACCAATATCATCCCCTACAAACTCCCCTTGGGGAAAAAAAGCTTTCTTAGGGTATCTTGGTAACAACCAAAATGACTGGGAAGATTGGGACTCTTCATATTTAATAAAAAAATGTAATAATTCTTTTGATCAAATACTAATTGATCAAGGAACTAATGATGAATTAGTAAACCAGCTAGTGGTAGCTAAACAAGAGCCAGGAATTTCAGTTGT
>NZXH01000054.1 GCA_002701885.1 Rhodospirillaceae bacterium
TTAAAAATCGCATTTCCTAATTTTAAACCAGACAAAATACTAGATATTGGTTGTACAGCTGGAGCTAATACCATTCCATATGGTGAAATTTTTTCAAATGCAGAAATTCATGGAATTGATATTGGTGCAAGTTTGTTACGTTTTGCTCATGCTAGGGCTGAGTCTGAGAATATACCGATACATTTTCACCAAAAAAATGCACTAGAAACTGGTTTTGAATCAAATACATTTGATTTTATTACTTCTAGTTTTTTCTTTCATGAAGTTTCTGTCAAAGATACAAATAAAATTTTGAAAGAATGTTATAGGCTTTTAAAACCTGGTGGTCTTATGCTGCATATGGAGCTCCCACCAAGTAATGAAACTGATCCTTATTATAATTTCTATTTGGACTGGGATGCATTCTATAATAATGAGCCACATTATCTTAAGTTTAGAGAGCTAGATTTTGAATCTTTAATTACAAAGGCAGGGTTTGAAAAAAATAAATTACTTTTTACTAGAATTCCAAACTATCCATCCACGCCTGAAGAGGAGTTTAAATCATCTATATTGGATAAATCAACCTTGAGACGTGATCACGGAAATGGTGCGGTGTGGTATACATTTGGAGGTTGGAAGTAATACTTTTAATTTTTTGAAATGAGTGTCAAATGAAAAATCAGAATATTAAATTAGAATCTGCTCCAAAAGGAAAAAAAGCAAAATTTTTTGATAATTCTGAAATTGATTACCTGTTCTCAATTATAACAATGTTAACTCAAGAATTATCTGTAACCTATGATAGAATAGAGACATTAGAGTTAATTCTCGAAAAGAATGGTCTGATTAATAAAGGTGAAATTGATAATTGGGTTTCAAATGAATCGGAAGAATTAATTAGATCTAAAAGAAGAGAAGATTTAATTAGCAGGATTTTTAATGTTATTCACGAAGAAGCAGAATTAACTAAAAAATAATAAAAGTTTATAATATTTGACTAAGGAAAAGCTTCGTTCTATCTGATTGAGGGTTATTAAAAAATTCTTTTGGGGTATTTTCTTCAACAATCTGCCCTTCATCCATAAATATCATTCTATCTGCTACTTGTTCTGCAAACCCCATTTCATGTGTCACTACAATCATTGTCATACCACTATTAGCTAGGTCGACCATAACATCTAATACTTCTTTTATCATTTCAGGGTCTAAGGCTGATGTTGGTTCATCAAACAACATGATGTTAGGTTTCATACATAAACTTCTTGCTATTGCAACTCTTTGCTGCTGTCCTCCTGATAGTTGACCTGGAAATTTATTAGCTTGTTCAGGTATTTTTACAATATTTAAATATTCATTTGCTATTTCTTCTGCTTCCACTTTAGGAATTTTTCTTACCCACTTTAATGCAAGAGTGCAATTTTCTAACGCAGTTAGGTGAGGAAACAAATTGAATTGTTGGAATACCATTCCTACTTCACGCCTAATTGAATCTATATTTTTTAAGTCATGGGTAAGCTCAGTTCCATCAACAATTATACGACCTTCTTGGTGTTCTTCTAGTCTATTAATACACCTTATGAGAGTAGATTTTCCAGATCCTGAAGGTCCGCAAATTACAATTTTCTCTTTTTGTTTAACATTTAGATTTATGTCTCTTAAAACATGAAATGAACCAAACCATTTATTTAATGATTCTATTTCAATTATTGATTTATTCTTAGGATTAATTTCAGACATTATGTTACCTTATTATCTTTTATTTGTATCAAGCTTATTCTCTAAGTAGATAGAGTAACGAGACATTGCAAAGCAAGCAATGAAGAAAAATAATGAAATAAATATATAAGCTTCCGTTGATAAACCCATCCAATCTGGNTTCGCTAGCATACTATTTGCAATATTTAAAATATCAAATAACCCTATTACAATCACAAGAGTAGTGTCTTTAAACAAACCAATAAATGTATTAACAATTCCAGGAATTGAGATTTTTAATGATTGAGGTAAAATAATTAAAAACATTAATTTCCAGTAACCTAAACCTAGTGCCTGTGCTGCTTCATATTGACCTTTTGGAATTGCTTGAAGTCCACCCCTAATTACCTCAGCCATATATGCAGATGAAAATGCAGTTACTACTACAATAACTCTAATTAGCAGATCTAAACTTATATTAGAAGGCAAAAATATTGGAAGGAGTATTGCTGCTAGAAAGAGTAGTGTAATTAATGGAACTCCCCTGAAGCATTCTATAAAAACTATGGATAGAGTTTTTATTAAAGGCATTTTTGACCTTCTACCAAGTGCCAGTAATATTCCTATAGGTAAAGATAATACAATACCTGAAATGCCGACAGTAATATTTAACATGAAGCCACCAAATTTTTTTGTAGGAACTTCTTCGAGACCAAAACCTCCAATTAATATAATTGTCGCAATGAATGGAAATAAAAATGAGAAATATTTTCCATATTTTGCACCTGGAACCTTATCAAATAAAACAAAAACTATAGCTGGTATTAGTAATAATAAAGTTAAATTTACTCTCCATCTTTCTTCTTGAGGATAAAACCCATAAAAAAATTGTCCTATTCTTTGATCTACCCATGCCCAACATGCTCCCTTACTTGTGCAGGCTAAACGATCATTCCCATCAAAAGAAGCGTCAATGTATGCCCAATGAAAAAAATCATTTAATATTAACCACAAAATATATATACATAATAAAGTTAAAATAGAATTTATTGGAGATGAAAATAAATTCTTTCTAAACCACCCAATTAAACCTGAGGTAGCTATAGGAGGAGGTCTTTCAGGAAGTAACTCTGATTGCTTTCTATAAAAAAATTTATTCTTCATCGCTCAATTAACGCAATTCTTTTATTATAAATATTCATTAAAAAAGATGTTCCTAAACTTAAACTTAAATATACAATCATCCAAATTGCAACAACTTCAATAGCTTGACCACTTTGATTTAATATTGTCCCACCAACTGATACAAAGTCTTGGTAACCTATAGCAATAGCTAGCGAGGAATTTTTTGTAAGATTGAGATATTGACTTGTCAATGGGGGAATAATTACACGTAAAGCTTGAGGCATAATTATTTTTCTTGTAATGACTGATTTTTTTAAACCTAATGAATTGGCAGCTTCTGTTTGGCCTTTGTTAACAGAAAGAATCCCAGACCTAACAATTTCTGAAATAAATGCTCCGGTATATGTTGATAATGCCCACCAAAGTGCTACCAACTCTGGTGTAACATTAAAGCCCCCTTTAAAGTTAAATCTTGTTTTTTTTGGTATTTCCCAATTTAAAGAATTATCAATAATACTATATGCGATAATTACCGGTAATATTATGATGAACAAATTTACTAAAAAAACTGGGAAAGTTTTTCCAGTTTTATTTTGTCTATTTTTAGACCAATAGAATATAAAAATTGAGCAAATTACAGATAGTATAAAAATTATTAATATCCAATTGAAATTAGTTTCAATAATTGGTGATGGTATACGTACACCTCTGTTATTTAAAAAAATTATTTCACCAAAATTAATACTATCTCTAACCTTAGGAAGACCTGTTAAGACTGACCACCAAAAAATTATTTGTAGTAATACTGGTACATTTCGTGTAAATTCTACATATGCAGTAATTAACCTGCTTACTAACCAGTTATTTGATAATCTTAATATCCCTGCAGTAAAACCAATTATTGTAGCTAAGACTATACCTAATAATGAAACTAGTAGAGTATTAAGCAGACCTACAAGCATTGCTCTACCAAAAGTCGCCTGAGAATTATATTCAATTAGCTTTTGGCCAATATCAAAAAATGCAGGGTCAAATAAAAAGCCAAATCCAGGCTCAAGACCTCTTTCATTTAAATTATTGGTTGTGTTGGATACAAAAAATATACCAATAAGAATTATAGCAATAGCTATAACTAACTGTGAAAGAAAACTTCTTACACGCTCATCAGCGTATATTCTTATTAAATTTCTATTTATTGATTTTTTATTGGAAGAGGACAAGGTGTAAAATTTAACTATATATATTCATGTGCCGAAAAATTCGACACATGAATAATATAAATACTTAATTATCTCATTGGAGGTGCATAAATTAGACCACCATTAGTGTATAATGCGTTCACACCTCTTTGTAGACCTAGTTTAGTGTTAGTACCTAAATAACGAGCGAAAATTTCTCCATAATTTCCACCAGTTTTTATTACGTTTACACCCCAGTCTTTACTTAAGCCAAGCATTTCTCCAAGAGAACCTTCAGTGCCAAGCATTCTATTGATTTCAGGGTTATCTCCTGCTGAACTAGCTAACTTCATAACGTTCGCTTGTGTTACTCCGTACTCTTCAGCATTAATTAATGTATTTAATACCCAGCGAGCAACATCAGACCAATTTTCGTCTCCTTGCCTAACAAGAGGACCAAGAGGTTCTTTTGAAACTATTTCAGGAAAAACCATGTGGTTTTCTGGATCATCAAAAGTTGCTTTAGTTGCTGCTAAACCTGATGCATCAGTAGTATATACATCACATCTCTCAGCTAAATAAGCTTTTCTTGCTTCTTCATTAGTTTCAATAGGAACAGCTTCATATTTCATTTTATTAACTCTGAAAAAATCAGCTAAATTTAATTCAGTTGTAGTACCAGTTTGGATACAAACAGAAGCACCATCAAGTTCTTTTGCACTTTTTGCACCAAGTGATTTACGGCCAATAAATCCTTGACCATCATAGTAACTAACGCCAATGAATGTGAAACCTAAATCAACATCCCTAGAAAAAGTCCATGTTGTATTTCTGGATAATACGTCAATTTCTCCTGATTGAAGTGCAGGGAATCTAGTTTTTCCAGTAAGGTTAACATACTCAACTTTATCTCCAGTTCCAAAAATAGCAGCAGATAAAGCTTGACAATAAGCAACATCAAAACCTCTCCAATTTCCGGAATCATCAGTATAAGCAAAACCAGCTAATCCAGTATTAATACCGCATTTTAGCATACCTCTTGCCTTAATGTCATCTAATGTACCTGCTTTAGAAGCCACTGTTCCAATAAGAGATACAGTAAAAGCTAAAGCTAGGGCACAAAGCATCTTTTTAATATTCATTTATTGTTCTCCCTAATTAATGAATAAATAACCTAATTAAATGATTACATATCAATTTTTAATAAACTAACAAAAATAACCTGACGTAAAACAAATAATTTTTTTATAAAAACTATAAATTTTATTATTTATCGATTAAAATCATCTCTTTTCCTCCTTATGTAAAGGAAAAAGATTGTGATTTTCATATATTTATAGAGGTTTTTCAAATTGGAATTAGCTAATTGGAATAAAATTAAAGCAAAAAGGTTTGAACTTAACGTGGAAGGCTATACTGAAACTGATGGGGAAGAACCATATTTCTTAACTCCATACTTTGGAGTATTGCCAGAAAATGTTGATAATAAAGCAAAAAGTAAGTTAAAAAAAAATTCGCTTCATCAGGCATATTATGTTGAGCAGCCTGCTTTTTCTACTGTTCCTGCACATTTTCATGATACTAATCAATTTCAAGTGTTTTTAGATGGTAAAGCCGTTTTTGGGAAAAAGCCAATAAACTCTGTAACAGTACATTATGCAGGTGGCCATACTCCTTATGGTCCAATTATAACTGAAAACTCAGCTATTAAATATCTAACTTTGAGAAATAAGTGGGACTCTGGTGGAAAAAAAATGCCAGAAGAACGAAAAAATTTAGTTGATGTATCAAGAGTATTTTATTTATCTGATAAATTGAATGTAGATAACAAAATTAAAAAAAATGTAACTGAAACCGAAATAGATACAATTTTATGGGAAGAAACTTCAATGTTAGGTATTGCAATATTTTATATACCACATAGTAAAGAATGTAATTTTGCTTTTCCTAAAATGGGTTACGGCAAATATTGTTTGGTTTTATCTGGTTCTCTTTTGCATAACTCGAATAAAATAAAACCCCTCAGCTGTTTATATTTAGAAAAAGATGAATTAGTAGATCTTAAATCAGGAGATGATGGTGCTGTAGTCCTATCTATGCAATTTCCTATTGAGCCGATATAAAAAAATTTAATTTTATTGGATTTTAATAAAAAACAGTGATCTCCATCACTTAAACTTAAAAAAATAAATAATATAATCATTATAATTTATATATTGATTATAAATGATTTGATTA
This sequence comes from Rhodospirillaceae bacterium, assembly GCA_002701885.1. Lineage (GTDB taxonomy): Bacteria > Pseudomonadota > Alphaproteobacteria > SHVP01 > SHVP01. The sequence continues at coordinate 6,219 of NZXH01000054.1, forward strand.
AACTTAATGCTTATATATTATTAATTTTAAGATTTTTTTTGAAGGCAGCCAACAAGGGCTTGAAGCATAAAAAGGAGATAGCAAATGGTGATGATGCCAGACAATTTTGTAAATCCAATGGATAGCATTGGAGATGCTGCAGGAGCTGCTTTTGAGCAAGCACTTGCAGGTGGGGCTGACCCTGCCGCAGCTTTTGAAGCAGCAGGTGCTGCTGCGCAAGGTGCTGCAGAAGGCTTAGGTATTCCTATGGAAGTATTTGGTCCTGTTATGGGTGCAGCAGCTGATGCATTCCAAGGTGCAATGGAAGGTGGAATGGAACCAGGTGCAGCTTTTGAAGCAGCCGGTAATGCTGCTGAGGGAGCTGTTGATCATGTTGCACATATTGAAGCAGCCGGAGAACAAGCTTTTACTGAAGCTATGGCTGATGGGGCAGCTCCAATGGAAGCATTTGAAGCTGCTGAAGCAGCGTGTGGTGATATGTGTTCAGATATGGGAATTCCAGCGGATGCTTTTCAAGCTGTAGCAGGTCCTGCTCATGATGCTTTTCAGCAAGCAATGGATGCAGGTACTCCAATTGATGGATGTTTAGATGCTGCTGTTCAAGTATGTGATGGGGCAATTGAAGGTTTTGCAGATTGTTGTCCTAATGATATGGGACCTATGTGTGAAGGTACTCCTCCACCAGACGGATATGGCCCAGAAGGTTTTGCACCTATGTTTGGTCCTGCAATGGAAGGCGGTCCTCAAGATTTTGCTGCTCTTGACGATGCTTTAGCTCCTCCTCCAGGTCCAGAAGGTCCAGCTGAGTTCGGTGGAGATCCTGTTGGTGGTGCAATGGATGCTAATATGGCTCAAGGTGGGGCACCAGAAGGTCCACCAGCTGGAGATCCAGCGGGCAATGAGTTTGCAGATCCTGGTATAGCTGGTGATGGAGATCCTAGCGATGATCAAGGTGGTGGAGACGATTTTGCAGCTTAATTTGTAAAATTAACCATACTTGTTTATGTAATACATACATAAAGTTATTTAATCACCGGGGGTCTATCCCTCGGTGATTTTTTATGTGTATAATAATTATGATTTTGTAATTAACATTTTTTAGAAACTTAAAATTTTGATTAATAAAAGAACAGCTAGATCTGCAGCGTTAGGTGTTATTTCTATTGCTAATCAATTTGGTGTTAGAATCACTCAGGATTCTATTGAACAGATGATTGATAGGCAAAGTTTAGCCTCTACAAAATCGTTTAAAAATAAATTTTCTGAATTAGGTATAACAGCAAGGTTTAAGAAAACCTCTTTAAAAGAAATTAAAAATAAATCATATTTTTTTCCATGTGTTGCATTGCTAAAAGATGGTAGCTCAAGGGTTTTAATTAGTTATAAATCATTTAATGATTCTCCTGGTGTTTTTATATTAATTGATCCATTAGATTCTTCGGGTGAAGTGCAAACTGTTGATGAAATTTCTTTTAAAGATCAGTGGAGTAAAAATATTGTTTTGGTTTCAAAGTATAGTGGAGTTGGAGCTCAAGATAGAATTTTTGATTGGAAATGGTTTCTACCTGAACTTCTTAGGCATAAATGGTTAATTGTAATAACTCTTCTTACTTCAATTTTAACTCATATTTTAGGTCTTGCACCTATAATTTTTATTCAAATTTCTTTAGATAAAGTTTTAGGTTATGGTGCTGTTTCCACTCTTCATCTCTTAACAGCAGCTATTGTATTGGCATTAATATTTAATGGTATCTTAGGTTTTGCTAGAGATTATGTGGTGAACTTTATTTCTACAACAATTGAAGCTCGACTTGCTGGAGATTTATTTGATAAAACACTTTCCCTTCCTACACAAACATTCCAAACTAGTGGAGCAGGTGAACTTGAAGGAACACTACAAAGTCCAGCTCAAGTAAGAGTTTATTTATCGAGGCAAATTTTAACCAATCTTTTTGATGCAACTGGTATTTTAATTTTTGTACCAGTATTATTTGGTTACAGTCCTTATCTAGCGCTTGTAGTTGTAGCTTTTGGTATCATATCAGGTCTAGCTTCATTATTTGGAAAGTGGAAAGAAAAATCTTTAAATTCTGAACTAGGTTCCTCAGATAGAGATAAGCAAAGAACATTAAGAGAGACAGTAACAGGCATAGAAGCAGTAAAAGTTTTCTCTTTGGAAGACCTGCAGAGAAAAGATTGGAGAAGAAATGCTTCTCGTACAATTCATAAATTAAACGATAGAACTAGAGTTACTAATTTAGTAAGTAATTTTAGTAGCACACTTCAACAATTGATGACAGTTGCAATAGTTTTTGTGGGTGTAAATTTAGTATTAGCTGGAGGGTTGTCTGCAGGTGCGATTATTGCAGCTAATATGTTAGGAGGAAAAGCTGTTGGCCCTATAAAACAACTTATAACTTTTTTTGCTGACTTAGATGGTATGAAGAGAGTTCTTGAGCAAATTTCAAAAGTTTGGAATGGTCAGTCTGAGAGGAGTCAAACAGGATCTCAGCTTACACTAAAAGGAAACTTAAATTTAAGAGATGTAAGTATAAATTTTGGTGAAACTAATGCTTTAAAT
>NZXH01000055.1 GCA_002701885.1 Rhodospirillaceae bacterium
CAATAGGAATACTAATATATAAATTTTTTTGTTTCTCTTTTTTTCCTTTAATTATAATTTATTATAAAATCAGAATATTCAAAGGTAAAGAAGATCCTTTGCGTTTTAAGGAGAGACAAGGCTTGCCCTCTGTTAGTCGTCCAGATGGTAAACTTGTTTGGGTGCATTGTGCTAGTGTGGGGGAAGTTTTGTCAGCACTGCCTATTGTAAATATGTTAAAGCGAAAAACTGATGCTAATTTTTTAATTACAACTGGCACTGTTACATCTTATCAAATTATTAAAAATAGGATTTTTGATAAAACGTCCCACCAATATATGCCGATAGATTTAAATAAATATAACAAGAGATTTTTAGAATTTTGGAAGCCTGACCTTGTGTTATGGTTTGAGTCAGAATTATGGCCAAATATTTTATTGCTTTTGCAGGAAATGAGTATAAAGCACGTTATTATCAATGCTAGAATGTCGGAAAAATCTTTTAAAAAATGGACATATCTCCCATCTACAGCAAAGAAAATTTTAAGTGGGTTTGATTTATGTATTGCTCAATCAAGAGCAGATTTAGAAAAATTTAAATTCTTTGATGTAAAAAATGTAGTGGAATTAGGTAATATAAAATATTTTTCACCTAAATTAGATGTTAATAAAACGAATTTAGAATTCTTTTCCAAATATTTTAATAATAAGGTTGTATGGCTAGCTGCTAGTACTCACGAAGGGGAGGAAACCATAGCAGCAGAGGTTCATGTGAACTTATCAAAAAAAATTCCTAATTTATTAACTATTATTGCGCCAAGACATCCAGAAAGAAGAAAATCTATTGAGGTGATGCTTGAAAAGAAAAAACTTATCTTCACTTCTAGAAGCAAAGATAATTGTGTTAATACCGCTACTGATATTGATATTTTTCTTGCAGATAGCATTGGAGAGATGGGTTTATGGTATAGTTTATGTAAAGTTGTTCTTTTAGGTAAATCTATAATTGGCGAAGGGGGGCAAAACCCTATAGAGCCGTCTCTATTTGGTTGTGCTATAGTTTGTGGGAAAAAAATTGATAATTTTTATGAAGTAGTAGAAGATTTGATCGGTGTTGAAGGAATTATTCAAGCTAGTAGTATAGATGATATACAAGAAAAGTTATTTATGTTATTAAAAAATGTTAAATATGCAGCTGATGTAGGTTCAAGAGCAAAAAATTTTGCTACTCACAAGTCTAAACTTGTTGAAAACTTTTTTGAGATAATTTTACCAGAATTTATATCATGTGGGATAAAGTTGAAATAATTTTTACAATCTTTTTCAAATAAAGGTTAGCTATTTTGGATATAAAAATATTTTCTTTATGTATTATCTCTCTAATTTTTTGTTTTTATTCGTATCCAATTGGTAAATTCTTATCTGTAATTGATATTCCTGATGGCAAAAGAAAGCTTCATCAAACTCCAGTACCCCAAATAGGCGGTATAGCAATTATGGTACCGGTGATTTTAGTTACCTTTTATTTGTCTATAACTAATGAATTAACAAAATTATATTTAACTTTAGGGTCAGTGAGCGCAATAATTACACTTTTAGGTTTTTTTGACGATAAGAAAAATTTACCTGCACCTTTTCGCCTGTTTATATCGGTCCTGTTATCTTTTATTGCATTGAAATATGTTTCGGGTTTAGGGGTTATGTTTCTTTTTTTTGGAGAAGGCTTTCAACCTTTTATTGGAGGTCCTTATTTTTTTAATAGTTTTACTTTCTATATTTTTACAATTCTTTGTTTAGTTGGCTTGCAAAATGCAGTAAATATGGCTGATGGTCATAATGGTATAGTTACAGGTATGTGTCTTGTATGGTCTTTATTATTAATATCTTATTCTCCAGATCATATGATGCCATTACTCATTACTTTTTCATTATGTATTGGAATAGTTATGATTTTTAATTTACTGGGTAAGGTTTTTCTTGGTGATGCTGGAACTTATGGGATAAGTATGATTATAGGCCTAATAACTATATATATATATAATGTAAATTTTAATAACCTTACAGCAGATAAAATTATGCTTATGTTTATAATTCCTATTATTGATACAATAAGGCTAATGATGCAAAGAGTAATCAATGGCAGATCACCATTATCATCAGACAGAAACCATTTCCATCATATATTAAGCAATATATTTAAAGATCATAATTCAGTTGTATTGTATTTATCTATAGTTGCTCTTCCAAGTATTTTAGCAATTCTTTGGCCTAGTTTGACTGCTGCTTGGTTGATATTAGTTATGTTTATATATTTCTTTATATTAATCATATATTATTTTTTTAAAAACTGGTTTCCAAGACGGGTACTGTGAAGCTTTTAAAGTGAAAGAATATTATCTCGAAATATTAAACAATCATCCTGATGCAGCTGCATGTTGTAGTGAAAATGGTAAATTATTATTTTATAATAAGTCTTTTAGTTCGTTATATTTGTTTTCAGATACTACAGAAGAAAGAATTTTCTTAAAAGATATTTTACTTAAGAATGTTGATAAAGGAAATATAATTCATAAAGAAGATCATAGCTATGGTTTTGTATCAGATTATTTATCGCAATTCAACGCCCCAATGGAAAACTTTTTTGTCGAATTTAATTCAGGAAAAATCTATGAGGTTATTATTAAGGTTAGTAAAGATAAAAATAGACTAATTTATCATAAGGAAGTGACTGAATTAAAGAGGTCTTTTGAGATAACAAAGGTAAAATTGCAAAAATTAGAGTTAATAATGGAAACTATTTTCAGTGGAGTAATTTCATTTAATGATTATGGGGATGTTGATTATATAAATAAATCTGCTGAAAAAATTTTTTATGGTTCGTTGAATAATAAGAAATTAAGTGAAATAAAATTGGAGTCCTTTTTTGATAACGTATCCCTAAGCGATATTACTAATAAAAATGATTATGGTATAGTTCGAGAGTTTATAGGAAAAAGGATAACAGGAGAAACTTTTCCAATTGAAATAATCGTGAATAAAATAAATTCAAATTGGTCTTTAGCAGAAAGAAGAAAAGAAAATCGTCAAAATTTTATAGCTACCATAAATGATTTGACTGAGTCAAAAAAACTAGCATTTGAGTTACAGCAATCTCAAAAAATGGATGCGATTGGGAGTCTTGCAAGTGGAATAGCACATGACTTTAATAATATTTTATCAGTTATAATTGGTTCAAGCTCACTTTTAAAGAATACGGATCAAGAGCAAGGTGAAAATATAAACAATATAATTAATGCCTCACAACGGGCTAAAAATTTAATTCAGCAAATTCTTAATTATAGCAAGCAAGATAACAAAATTAAAGATTATATAAATTTTTCTAAGGTTGTTGATGAGGCTATCCAATTTATTAAACAAACTATATCTTCATCGATAATTATAAAAACTTCTGTGCTGGAAAAAGATGTATATGTATACGGTGATGAAACAGAAATTCATAGATGTATACTTAATTTATTAACTAACTCTGCAGCTGCCATAGGAAATTCAAATGGAATAATCAAAGTCGATTTAAAAACTGATAATAAAAGTAAAAAAATAGTACTATCTATTTCAGATAATGGAATAGGGATAAAGCCTGAAATACAAAATAGAATTTTTGATCCTTTCTTTTCTACAAAAGACAAAAGTGAAGGGACGGGATTAGGTTTGTCTATGGTCCGGAGAATTCTTAAAGACCATGGCGCTGATATATCATTTAAAAGTGAATATAAAAAAGGAACATCATTTGAAATTGTATTTCAGCTGACTGAAAAAAAGGGAAATAAATTAATTAAAAAAAATAGAATTATAGACTCTAAATATACTAAGCCAAAAGGAAGTATAATTTTTGTTGATGATGAAGAGCTTATTGTTAAGGTTTCTGTAAAAATTTTAACTAATGCAGGTTATGATGTTTTAGGTCTCTCTGATGGTCGGGAGGCATTGAATTTAATCAAAAAAAACCCAACTAGATTTTCTTTGGTTATCTCTGATCAGAATATGCCTCACATTAATGGTCTTGAGCTTGCTACGAAAATAAGAAAAATTAACCCAAATTTAAAGATAATTATTTGCTCTGGTTATACTGATGGAATTGATAAATCTGATTTTGGAAATATTCGTATTAGTAAGCTTGTGTCTAAGCCAATAACTGCTGAAGAATTGGTAAAAATTGTTAATAAACTTTTAGTCAAGGGCTTGTAATATATAGAATTACGTGCGATTTAAGATATAAATAAATATAATTGTTTTCAATTGGGGCGTAGCCAAGCGGTAAGGCATCGGGTTTTGATCCCGTGATCGCAGGTTCGAATCCTGCCGCCCCAGCCATTTGTTTTTGAGTTTTCGTAATATTGATTTTTATTTATTCGTGAACACTAGATATGAAAGTTGAAAAGCCTGCTATATTTTTTGATCGTGATGGGGTGCTAAACGAAGACCTAGGCTATGTTTTTGAGCCAAAAAATTTTAAATGGGTTATTGGGGCTAAAGAAGCGATTAAATTTGTAAACGATTTGAATTTTTTTGTAATTGTAGTTACAAATCAGTCAGGTATAGCTCGTGGCTATTTCTCGCTAGCTGATTTAGATAATCTTCATCAATGGATGAATATTGAGCTTCAGGCGAATAATGCGAAAATAGATAAATTCTATTTTTGCCCTCACTATCCAGATGGAGTTGTAGAAAAGTATAGCTTTAAGTGTTCTTGTAGGAAGCCAAAACCAGGAATGATACTAAAAGCTTTTGAAGACTGGCCAATTATAACCTCAAAAAGTATTTTGATTGGTGATAAGAAAACTGATTTGGATGCAGCTGAGGCTGCAGGGATTCAGGGTCATCTTTATAAAGAAGGTAACCTATTAAATTTTTTAAAGAAAATTTTAATTTAAGTTATGTTTAAAATTACTAGAGAGAGCTCAGAACATATTGTTGAGAGAGAAAAACTGCTTGATAAAGTATTTGGCGTAGAAAGAAAAAAACTTAGCACATATTTGTTAAGGGATGGGGTTAGTGCGATTGATGAACTATCCTTTGTTGCACTTATGAATGGAAAGTTCAGAGGGAGTATAAGGTTTTGGCCGGTAGAAATTAATAAATCAGCTAAGTCTCTTTTGCTTGGGCCTTTAGCCGTAGACCCGAAAGGCCAAGGTAAAGCTATTGGTGTTGCCTTAGTTAGAAAAGGAATACACTCAGCAAAGAAACTAGGATATAATTTAATAGTTCTAGTTGGTGATCATGATTATTATAAAAGGTTTGGTTTTGAAAAAGCAGATCCCCTTGGGTTAAAGTTAAGTGGAGAATACGATAATTCTAGGTTGCTTTACTTAACTATTCCAAGAGAATTAGATATTAAAATTTCTGGATATATAAGAAAATATACTAATGTGTTTTGATTTACTATATTAAGGTTTTTACTAAATGATTGATGAGATAAATTTTAAAAAACTAACTAAAAAAAAAGAAAACCAGGCTTCAAGTCTTGATAATAATAATTTCAAATGTGGGCATTTCGAAATAAAAATTTTAAAGGATGGAACTTGGCTATACAAAAATTCTCCAATATCTAGAATAGAAATTGTAAAGTTATTTTCAACAGTATTAAAATTGGATTCTGATGGGCGTTATTACTTAGAAACTCCTGTAGAAAAGGGTATTATTGACGTTGAAGACGCTCCATTTACAATTACAAATATGGATGTTGAAAATTTTGAAGGTAATCAAGTAATCACTTTTTATACAAACCTAGGTGATAAAGTAATTGTTGGTGATAAAAACCCAATATTTATGGAATTAAGAAAAGAAAAAAAAGTATACCTTCCTTACGTGGTTGTTAGAAAAAACCTTAAAGCTCTAATTTTAAGATCAATCTATTATGATTTAGTTGAATTAGCAGTGCAAGATATTGAGAATCAAAACCTTTATGGGGTTTGGAGTAATAAATTTTTCTTTAAGTTGGGTAAGGTGGATTGATAGTAAATTTATGGTTAATCAATTTTATAATAAAGATAAATTTTTTAAGTCAAGGGGTGAAGAAGCAAGAGAAATTCTTTTAAATCAAATTTCAACGAAAAAGACATGCCTTAGAGGTGATTTTGATGTTTGTGAATTAATTGAAAAGAGCAATCAAGATAATTTAGTTCAAGCTGCTGTTTTGATTCCCATAATTGAGAGAGCAAATGGTTTTACTATTATTTTGACCAAAAGAAAGCATAATCTTAGTAATCATGCTGGGCAAATTAGTTTTCCAGGAGGGAAGAGAGATGAATCTGATTCATCTTTTGAGTTTACTGCTATAAGGGAAGCGAAAGAGGAAATAGGGTTAAATATAAATGAAAATGAGGTTGTTGGAAAACTTGAAACATGGGAGACAAGAACAGGTTTCATAATTACGCCCGTTGTTTGTTTTAAAAATGAAATCCCAAAATTAGAGAGAAATGCTGATGAGGTTGAAGAAATCTTTGAGGTGCCCTTAGAATATTTGTTTAACCCTAGAAATCATATACTTGAACAGAGAGTGTTTAACGAGAAAGGGCATAAATTTTATGCTATAAAATATTCAAATTATTATATTTGGGGTGCCACTGCAGGTATAATAATGAACTTATATTCTTTATTAGGGTGAATTATGCTTAATAAATTAATTTTAATCATTCCTATTTTGTTATTTATTATTTTATTTTTTTTATTTAAATATTCAGATTTATTAAGAAAAATAAATAATAAATTTAATAATCTCCCAATAATTTTTTTGGCTTCATTAATTATTATTTTTTTTGTTATTTCATTAATCATTTTTTCTTTTCTTGATGGGTCGGATATAGAATCAAAATATATTCCGCCTTATGTTGAGGACGGAAAGTTAATTAAGGGAAAGTTTGAGAATAAGAAATGACAAATAATCAAGACTCTAACTTTCTAGAGATTAAGGAAATTAAAAACTTAAAAAATATTCTCTCTATTAAAGGTCATTCTTCAAAATTTGTTGGAGGTTTTGTAAGGGATATAATCCAATATAATAAATGTAATAAATTTGATATAGACATTGCGACAACTATAAGACCGGAAGATCTGGTTGATCTTTTAAAAAAAAATAATCTTGAGCCAATCTTAGTTGGAATCAAATATGGCTCGATATCAGTTCATATTAATGATTATAAATTTGATATAACTACTCTGCGTTCAGAAACTGACTTTAAGGGCAGAAATCCATCAGTAGTTTACACAAAAAAATGGATAGTAGATGCAAGAAGAAGAGACTTTACAATTAATGCAATCTATTTAGATTTTGACGGAAATATCTATGATCCTTTTGATGGTGCAAAAGATTTGAATGAGGGAAATATTAAATTTATTGGTGACCCAGTAACCAGAATAAATGAGGACCCTCTGAGGATTTTTAGATATTTTAGGTTTGTTGGTATATATTCAAAATCTGCTCCTGATCGTAATTCATTAATTGCTTGTTCAAAGTTATCAGAATTACTTTTAAATCTATCGAAAGATAGAGTGACTAAAGAGTTTTTTGAAATTTTGATGATACCTGACCCAATGTATACAATTGATTTAATGATAGAGGCAGGAGTACTCCAGCAATTTTTCCCTCAAGCTTCCAGGCCTGATAGGTTGGAGTTTTTAAAAAATATAGAAATTTCTGCTGATATTGAGCCTGACATTATTTTAAGGTTAGTATCATTAGTCCATGTTCCCGACCAGGGTAAAAAAATTATAATAGATAAGCTAAACAAAATTTTTACATTCACAAAAAAGCAAAATGAAAAATTAAATCTATTATTTCAACACTTCCCTAATTTTTCAGAAAATATGACAGTTTTTGATATAAATAAAATTTTATATAAACTTAACTCCCACAAAAAATTCTTTGATATATTGCTTGTCTCATGGGTGAAATCAGGTCCAGAAGCAGATTTTAGAAAAGTAATAGAAATAGTGGCAAACATAGAGATTCCAATTTTTCCTATTTCTAGGAATGATATCATCTTACTAAATAAAAAAACAGAAGGGATTTGGGATACTTTTGAGGAACTAGAGAACTGGTGGATTAATAATGGGTGTAAGGAAAATAAAGATAAGTGCCTATTAAAATTAAATGAAATTATTAAAAAAAAATCTGGTTCTTAAACTATGGCCAGCTTGCTAGGGGAGGCAGTGACATTAATATAGCTTCAGTATTGCCATCTGTTTCAAGCCCAAATTTTGTACCTCTATCGTGAATTAAGTTAAACTCAACATAACGCCCTCTTTTTATAAGTTGTTGTTTTTTTTGATCATCTGACCAGTTTTTGTTAAATTTCTTTTTAATTATTTCCGGGAATATATTTTTAAACCCTTCTCCAACTTTCTTAACAAAAGAGAAATCCCTTTCCCAATTTCCTGAGTTTAGTTGATCAAAAAATATACCACCTACTCCCCGAGATTCTCTTCTATGAGGAAGGTAAAAATACTCTTCACACCATTTACTATATCTATCGTAACTTGAACTATCATATTCATTACAAATTTTTTTTAATTCATTATGAAAAAAAACTGTCTCTTCTTCATCAGGAAATGTAGGTGTTAGATCAATACCCCCTCCAAACCACTGTTCTTTTGTCTCTATAAACCTTGTATTCATATGGGCAGCTGGAACTAGAGGGGAATTCATGTGAGCAACTATTGATATTCCTGAAGCCCAGAAAGTTGGGTCTTCCTCAGCGCCATGTATTTTGTTTTGAAATTTTGGAGAAAACTCTCCAAAGACCTCAGAAAAATTTACACCAACTTTCTCAAATACTCTTCCCTTCATAATTGAGATTTCACCTCCACCTCCACCAGGCCTATCCCATAATCTTCTCTCAAACCTCCCTGGTTCAGAGTTTGCCATTTCACCTGAATATATATTTTCAATTTCTTCAAAACTTTTGCATATACTATTCCTCAAGTTTTTAAACCATTGTGATGCGTGCTCTTTATTTGTTTCCATTATTTTTCCTAAATTGAATCATAATTTAGAAGATTATTTTGCCGTAAAGCTTCTGATAAAACAATAGAAGCAGCGGAAACTAAATTTAATGACCTGATATTTTTCCTCATTGGTATTTTAATATTATAGTTAAGGTCCTTATGAACATAGTCAGGCGCTCCAGATGATTCATTACCTAAAATTAAATAATCATCCGGTAAGAAAGAGAATTTATTATAATATTTTTCGCTTTTTGTTGTTAATAACACTTTCCTTCCATTATTTGCTTCTCTTAATAGAAAATCTTGCCATGATTTAAAAATAGTAATATTGGCCTTATCAAAATAGTCCATACTTACCCTACGTAAACCTTTATCACCTAGAGGAAATCCGCAAGGTTCAATTACACTTAATTTAACTCCAAAACAAGAAGTTAATCTTATTAACCCGCCTAAGTTTTGAGGTATATCAGGTTGAAATGAAACAATATTAATCATAAAAAAGTTTTTAGAATCAATAGCATGAAAAAATATATACTTAAATTATTAAAATTTAAATAAAAAGTAAATTTTTTTCTATTTGGTTATTTAATTTTATTCACTTTTATAGACATTAGTGGAAAATAATGAAATAAAGACTATATTATATTTATGATATTTATTTAACAGCAGGTAAACGAGGTAATTTATGTCTTCAACAGCTGATAAGGAACAAGATAAAGAGGCTTCAAGAAGGGACTTTTTGTTTATAACAGCAGGTGCGGCATCATTAGTTGGTGCAGGAATGGCGGTCTGGCCATTTATTAATTCAATGAATCCAGCCAAAGATACACTTGCTTTAGCTACAACTGAAGTTGACTTATCCCCAATAGAAGAAGGGCAGAGAATTACTGTAATGTGGAGAAAGAAGCCGGTTTTTATAGACCACAGAACTAAGGATCAGATAGAGAAGGCAAGAAATGTAAGTCTTTCTGAACTAAAAGATCCTCAATCTGATAATGATCGTGTTCAGAGGCCTGAATGGTTAGTTCTAGTAGGTATTTGTACGCATTTAGGTTGCATACCTAAAGGCCAAAGAACTGGAGACCAATTAGGTGAATATAAAGGTTGGTTTTGCCCTTGCCATGGCTCCCATTATGATACCTCTGGTAGAATTAGAAAAGGTCCTGCTCCAACTAATTTACCAGTTCCCCCTTATAAATTTACAAATGAAACAACTATTCAAATAGGTTAAGGAGTTTTTTTTAAATGGCTGGTGGCCCAAGACGACAATATAACAACCCCATCATACGATGGATTGAATATAGACTTCCAATAGTAAGCACAATGGAAGCTACTCTCGGAAGAGACATGCCTACACCTAGAAATTTAAATTATTGGTGGTCTATGGGCATGATTTTAACTGTGGCTCTTGCTATTCAAATTCTAACTGGAATTTTCTTAGCTATGCATTATGTCCCTACGGCTGAAGGTGCATTTGATTCTGTTGAGAGGATAATGAGAGATGTAAATAATGGATGGATGATAAGGTATATGCACGCAAACGGTGCATCTCTATTTTTTGCTGCTGTTTATATCCATATAATGAGAGGCTTATATTATGGTTCATATAAAGCACCTAGAGAATTATTATGGATTTTAGGTGTTCTTCTATTATTTATTATGATGGCTACAGCTTTTATAGGGTATGTTCTTCCTTGGGGACAAATGAGTTTTTGGGGCGCGACAGTTATAACAAATTTATTTTCAGCTATACCTTTAATTGGTGAAACATTAACTACTTGGATTTGGGGCGGGTTTGCGGTTGATAATCCAACTTTGAACAGATTTTTTAGTCTTCACTATTTATTACCTTTTGTAATAGCAGGTATAACAGTCCTTCATATCTGGGCGCTACATGTTCATGGGCCCTCAAACCCAATAGGAATTAGTCCAAAGGGAAAACACGACACTCTACCTTACCACCCCTATTATACAACTAAGTATCTAACAGTTTTTGGTATTACTCTTATAATCTTTGCTTTTTTTGTGTTTTACGAGCCTTTGTATTTAAATCACCCTGACTCATTTAAACCAGCTGACCCTCTTTCAACACCGTCGCATATAGTTCCTGAATGGTATTTCTTACCTTTCTATGCCATTTTAAGGGCCATTCCAGATAAACTTGGTGGTGTGGTAATGTTTATAGCATCAGTTGCAATTCTATTTTTGGTTCCATTTTTAGATACATCCAAAGTAAGGTCTTCAAGGTTTCGACCAATCTATAAACAGTTTTACTGGATCTTCATTGCTGATGTAATCTTGCTAGGTTGGTGTGGTTCCCAGCCTGCAGGTGGAATAGCATTGTTACTTGCTAGAATTGGGACAGTATATTACTTTGCCCATTTCCTTCTTGTAATGCCTTTGGTTGGTTGGTTTGAAAAACCACGTCCTATTCCTGATGGAATTAGTAAGCCTGTGATTCCAAAAGAGAGGGGTGATATACCTACTAGGTCTTCTCCGGAGGCAGCAGAATGAATAATTCCTCTTTATTAAAAATAATAATTTCATTAGCGGTATTAACCTTATGTAATTACGCTTATGCAGCAGGTGATGCTCCTGTTCCGCCAAAAAAAGAGTGGTCTTTTAATGGAATGTTTGGGACTTTTGAGAGGGACAAACTTCAAAGAGGGTTTAAAGTTTATCAGGAGGTTTGCGCAAGTTGTCATTCATTAAAATATATAAACTTTCGAAATTTAACGGAAATTGGTTTTACTCCAGAAGAAGCTAAGTTCATAGCTTCTCAAGCAATAGTCCCAGGAGGGATTGATGATGATGGTGAGCCTTTTGAGAGACCTGGACGTCTCTCTGATCCCTTGCCAAGACCATTTCCAAATGATAATGCAGCAAGAGCAGCAAATGGTGGTGCTTTACCACCTGACCTTTCATTAATTACAAAAAATAGAAATTATGGACCTAATTATTTGTTTGCACTCCTGACAGGTTACGTTGACCCTCCTAGCGGTTTTGAGTTATCTCCTGGGATGAGTTATAATAAATGGTTTGCGGGTCATCAAATAGCTATGTCAGCTCCATTATCTGAGGATATTGTTGAATACCCAGATGGGACTAAGGCTTCAATAGATCAAATGGCAGAAGATATAACGCATTTTTTACATTGGGCCGCTAATCCAGAGTTGGAAGAAAGACATTCTCTTGGCTTTCAAGTCCTAATCTTTTTAGTTCTTTTGACAATTTTATTCTGGTTTGTAAAGAGAGCGGTCTGGAGAAAAATAGACCACTAATTTGTGCAATAAATTTTTTTATAATTAATAATAAGGTTGATCATATTGTTAGGAATTATTGGTGGTTCAGGTTTGTATGATATAGAGGGTTTAACTCATATCGAATGGCTTGAGGTTGAATCAGCTTTTGGAAAACCTTCTGATAGACTTCTCAAGGGTAAGTTAAAGGGCTCTGATATTGTTTTTTTACCAAGACATGGGAGAGAGCATACCCTTTCCCCATCAAAAATTAATTATAGAGCCAATATTGATGTTTTAAAAAAAGTTGGAGTCAATAGTATAGTTTCAATATCAGCTGTTGGGTCGCTTAGTGATAAACTAAATCCTGGTTCAGTGGTTATTGTAGATCAATTTATTGATAGAACTTTTGCAAGGGAAAAATCATTTTTTTCGGATGGTATTGCTGCGCATGTTTCTATGGCAGACCCAGTTTGCGCATGTTTAGCAGAAAAAATAGAAATTTCTGCTAAAAAATTTACTCAAGATGTAACTAAAGGCGGCACTTACCTGGTAATGGAGGGGCCACAATTTTCAACTAGGGCAGAGTCAAGGCTCTATAGGTCTTGGCAGTGCGATGTAATTGGAATGACGAACATGCCAGAAGCAAAGTTGGCTAGAGAAGCTGAGATTTCCTATGCTACTATTGCTATGGTAACAGATTATGATTGTTGGCACCCTGACCATGATGATGTAGACGTAAATGAAGTAATAAAAAATTTGAAAAATAATATTCATGTAGCAAAAAAAATTATTCAGGATTTAGTTGTTTCTTTAGATATTAATTTTGCAATAAAATGCCATCGTGGCTGCAATAATTCTTTAGATAATGCAGTGATGACNTCTCCAANTTCTTTTAGGCAAGATACTTTAAAAGCACTTGAAGCCGTTGCCGGAAGAGTATTAAAAAAAGAAAATTAATATTATTATAAGTGGTTATCTAAAAACTCTAGTGTCCGTTCTAGTGCAAGCTTTGAACTATTAGCGTCATAGCTTTTTCTTAAATCACAGTTAAATCCATGATCTGCGTTTTCGTATAAGTGACATTTTACATCAGGGTGTTCATCAGTAATTTTTGTAACATCTGATAAAGGTATAGTTGAATCTTTTTCACCAAAATGAAGCATACATGGAACATTTGGTTTTTCTTTAATAAAGTCAATTATATTTCCTCCATAGTAGCCTACTGAAGCATTAACCCCGGAGTCTCTAGTTGCTGCTATCCATGCTATTGAACCACCCATACAATAACCAACTAACCCTACGCTACCATAGTCTCTAATAAAATTAGTTGTGGCTCTTATATCAATAATTGAGTCATCCCAAGAAAATTTAGACTTTAAATCTTTTCCTTTTTCAACTGAGCCGGATGAGTAATCTAAGTCAATATCTTTTTCAATTCTATCAAAAAAAGCTGGAGCTATTGTTGCGTAACCTCTTGTTGCAAAACTGTTTGTTAAGTTTTGAATATGCTTATTTACACCAAAAATTTCTTGCACGATTATTATAGCAGCTTTACTCGGTCCGCTAGGTATTGATAAATAAGCACTAAATTCATGTCCATCAGATGCTGTTATTGATATTTTTTCACCCATTGATTTTCCTTATATTCAAAAATTTATTTGGTTATCTTAACTGGATTTTTAATAGGAACAAAGCCATTAGTGAACATAGTAAGCACTGTCTCATGGTTTTGATTAATTACTTCACAGAAATTTTTGATTATACCTCTATTTGGTTTTGATTTAGACCGCCTTAAAGATGATACGGTAACCCTAACAGATAAAGTATCCCCAGGTTTTACAGGCTTTAGCCAGCTTATATTATCTACTCCAGGGGATGGCATTCCATTTCCTCCTTTAAGATATTCATCAACAAATAATTTCATAAATATAGCACATGTATGCCACCCGCTAGCTATAAGAGTGCCAGTCGATGTGTTTTTTGCTTTTTCTTTGTTGGTATGGAAAGGCTGGGGATCAAATTTTTTTCCAAAATCTATAATTTCTTCTTCTGTGATAGAGTATTTGCCAAAACTCTGTTCATCTCCAATTTGAATATCTTCAAAATACCTCATTTTTTACCTATACATTAAATCTAAAGTTAATAATATCACCNTCTTGAACAATATAATCTTTNCCTTCTGAACGCATCTTACCTTGGTTTTTAGCTTCTAGTTCTCCATTACAATTTATGTAATCGCTATAAGATATTGTCTCCGCCCTAATAAATCCTCTTTCGAAATCTGTATGAATCTTACCTGCTGCCTTAGAAGCTATTGTTCCGTTTTTAATATTCCATGCTCTGGTTTCTTTTTCACCAGAAGTAAAAAAAGTAATTAAATCTAGTAAGCTATAACCAGATTTTATAATTCGTGAAAGTCCTGTTTCAGTAATATTTAGCTCTTCAAAGAATAATTGTTTTTCCTCAAAGTCTTTTATTTGTGAGACCTGTGATTCAATTTCAGCTGAAATAATTATAGTTTCTCTATTGTTATTATCTGAATATTGATTTACAGCTTCAGAATATTTGTTTCCATTATTCACACTTTTTTCGTCTACATTACAGATATATATAATTGGTTTAGAAGTAATTAAATCTAGTTTCCTTATTTCATCAAACTCTTCATCGGTAAAGTTGGCTTTAGAAACTAGCTTACCTTTCTTCAATAAATCAATAGAATTTTCAATAGCTTGAATAAGTAATTTATTCTCTTTTGTGTTTATATTCAATTTCTTCTTATTTGAAACTAACCTCCGATCAAGCATATCAAGGTCGGACAGCATTAATTCTGTTTCTACTATCTCCAAATCATTCAATGGATTTATATTATTATTTACGTGTGTGATATTTTTATCATCAAAACACCGTAATACATGAATAATCGCATCTACTTGCCTAATATGAGAAAGAAATTGATTGCCTAGACCTTCTCCTTTGCTGGCACCTTTTACCAATCCAGCAATATCAGAAAAGTCAAGAGTTGTTGGAAACTTTTGCTTAGATTGATTAAGTTGTGATAATTTTTCTACTCTTTCATCTGGAACAAAAACTCTGCCTTGGTTAGGCTCTATTGTGCAAAAGGGATAGTTTGCAGCCTCAGCTGAAGAAGATGAAGTAAGTGCGTTGAAAATTGTTGATTTACCAACATTAGGCAGTCCAACTATTCCGCAAGTAAAACCCATAAACTCTCCTATTTATTTTATTGTGTATTATTAGATTTCATTTAAATCTTTGTTAAAAGTATCAATTTGATTATCTAGTATAAGGTGAATATTATTTTTTATGTAAGCCATATTTTTTTCAAGAAGAATTAATTCATGATCTTCAAAATCTTCTAATACATACCTACTGACGTT
>NZXH01000056.1 GCA_002701885.1 Rhodospirillaceae bacterium
TAGTAATATTATCTATAGTCTGCCTAAAGTCTTCATGATAGCAGATAGTTACATGAACAGCTGCCACACCAGAACTATTCATCTGTTCAAATATTTCTTTAGACCAATTATTATATTGCAATGCATCTACAATGAATTGTTTATTATTTGGGTGTTTTCGTATGCTTTTGATCATTGCTCATTCATAATTAAAACTAAAATAAGATAAAATGTATTTCAATAATTAGAAGAATAATCATATAATATTCTAAATTGTTTCTATCTATAATTAATTTTTAAATTATATGTTTATAACCATCATTTGTCATAATTTTTGTAATGCAAGATAACTTAAATCTAGAAAAACTCCCTAATTTTCCTATCTCAGGACCTTCTGCGTGGTATAGCAATCAGATGGAGGATAATAAAAATTGGATATATTATTTATCTAAATCAGAAATACAGGAAATTAAACAAGCAATTCTAGACACTAAAGATTTGCAAATTATTAAATTAAACGCATCAAACTTTATACTTCCAAGGCTTAAAATCAAATTAAAAAAAATTTTAAATGATTTAATTTCAGGGCGAGGTTTTGTTCTATTAAGAGGATTACCTATCAAAGATCTTTCTATGGAAGATGTTGCAAGAGCTTATTGGGGTATTGGGCAATACATTGGTTCTGCAAGATCTCAAAATGCAAACGGGGACCTTTTAGGGCATGTAATTGATTTGTCAAAATCAGTTGATGATCCAAATGTTCGTATTTATCAAACCTCAGCAAGGCAAAATTTTCATTGCGACTCTACTGATATTGTAGGTTTATTATGTCTACAAAAAGCAATGTCTGGTGGAGCTAGTAGTATACTTAGCTCAGTGACTTTATTTAATGAAATTCTCAAAAATAAACCTGAGTATTTGGAAGAATTAAGTTCACCATTTTATATAGACAGAAGAGGTGAGACCCCTAAAGGCAAGAAACCTTGGTATAAATTACCAGTTTTTTGTTGGTATGATAATCAATTAACAACACATTTTACTAGGCCATACATCGAATCTGCACAGAGATTTAATGACGTACCTAAACTTACAAATAAACAAATTTGTGCTCTGAATTTTTTTCAGGAACTCTGTGAAAGAAAAGACATACAGTTAAATATGGATTTTGAGCCTGGTGATATTCAATTATTAAATAATTATCAGATACTTCATGATAGAAAAGAGTTTAAAGACTGGCCAAGCGGCAAGGATAAAAGGCATTTATTAAGGTTATGGCTATGTACAGAAGAATCAAGAAAACTGCACCCCATTTATTTAAATAGACAAGATAGTATAAAAATTGGAAATAGAGGAGGAATATTGGTAGCAGGTACAAAAATGAATGTAAATTTTGAAATAACATAAAAAAACATAAAAATTGTTAATTTTATCCACATTTAATACAAAACTAATGAATTTCAGGAAAATTAAACTAATGTTCATTGTAATTATCAGTTTCTGATGTAATAATATTTCAATAAACTTAATTTATTAAAAAAAAAAAAACTTAACGGGAGAGAAACGTGAAAAAAATTTTTTTAAGCGCAATCTTAGCTGGTTTTATGACTCTTATGTCTCAAACAGCATCAGCTTCTAACTGTGGTTCTGTTACAATAGCAGAAATGAACTGGGCTTCAGCAGGCTTTATGGCTAATGTAGATAAAATCATCTTAAAAGCAATGGGCTGTGAAGCAGAGCTTGTACCTGGTGACACAGTACCAACATTTACATCAATGAATGAAAAAAATCAGCCTGATGTTGCTCCAGAAGTTTGGACAAACTCAGTTGCAGCTCCTCTTCAAAAAGCGTTTGATGAAGGACGTTTGCACTCTGCAAATGGAGCCCCCATTTCAGGTTTAGGTGAAGGTTGGTGGATACCTCCTGCTACTGCAAAAAAACACCCTGAACTTAAAACAGTTCTGGATATAATTGAAAGACCGGACTTGTTTCCTGCCCCAGAAGATAAATCTAAAGGAGGTTTTGTAACATGTCCTTCAGGTTGGGGTTGTCAAATTGTAAATGCTAACCTTTTCCGTGCTTTTGAAATGGAAAAAAAGGGTTGGGTTATGGTTGACCCAGGATCAGCTGCTGGTTTAGATGGATCTATGGCAAAAGCTGTTGATAGTGGAAAAAATTGGTTTGGTTATTATTGGTCACCTACAGCTATGATAGGTAAATATAATATGGTTAAAGTACCATTTGGTGTTCCATTTGTTGGAAAAGAACATTGGGATAGTTGTATTTCAAAGCCTGAAGGCGAATGTGCAAGTCCAAAACCTTCTTCTTGGACGGTTTCTGCTGTGCATACGCTAATGACTGATAAGTTTAAAAAGAAAGGTGGATCAGCTGCAACAGCTTATTTTAAAGCAAGAACTTATCCTGGAGCAGTAATGAACTCAATGCTTGTTTATATGCAAGAAAATAAGGCTGATGGTGCAGATGCAGCAATTGAATTTCTTCGTAAACACGAAGATATTTGGACCAAATGGGTCACTGCAGATGTAGCTGCTAAAGTAAAAGCTTCACTTTAGTTTGTTAAGTTATTTCTAGGGCCTACTGATTAAAAACAGTAGGCCCTTAATTTTTAAATTTTAAAATAACTAAATAATATGGAATTTTTAGAAGAATTTCCTTCAATGGACCGTAAAGGATTGCGAGAGCTAAAAATTGCTATAGATTTAGGATTCAGAAGTTTTTCTCGAACATATGGCGATAATTTAGAGGCTTTTTTTGAACCACTATTACACTTCTTAGTTTGGTTTGAAAAATTATTAATAGCTACGCCTTGGCCAATAATTATTTTTGTAATTGCTTTATTAGCTTGGTTGGGAGCTAGGAGCATATTCGTTGTTATAGGATCAGTAGTTGCGTTTTTACTAATTGGCTACTTTGGAATGTGGCAAGATACTATGAAAACTCTTGCTATTATTTCTGTGTCAACAATTTTATGTATTGCAATAGGAATTCCACTAGGTATGTGGATGGCAAAATCAAATCGAGTTCAATCGATTATTACTCCTATTCTTGATATAATGCAAACTATTCCAAGTTTTGTTTATTTAATTCCTGTTGTAATGCTGTTAGGTATAGGAAAAGTTCCAGGTTTAATAGCAGTTTGTATTTATGCTATTCCGCCTATAGTAAGACTTACAAACCTTGGTATTAGACTAGTTGATAAAGATGTTTTAGAAGCTGCAGAAGCATTTGGAGCAAATTATTGGCAAAAATTATTTGGTGTACAAATTCCATTAGCTCTCCCAAATATTTTTGCTGGTGTTAATCAAACTATTATGATGGCGTTGGCAATGGTTGTAATTGCCGCAATGATAGGAATGGCTGGTTTAGGGCAACAAGTACTAAGAGCAGTATCAAATCAATATTTAGCAGTGGGTCTCATGAATGGACTTGCTATAGTTATAATAGCAATAATATTTGATCGCGTATCACAAAAATTTGGTCAAAGACTCCAAAAACATAGGGAGAACAACAATAGTAACTAACACAAAAATTGAGATTAAAGATCTTTACAAAATCTTTGGACCCAATCCTAAGTCAATGCTTGATAAGGTAAAAACTGGAATTTCAAAACAAGAACTGCTCGAAAAATATAATCATACTGTTGGACTTCAAGATATTAATATTGATATGCCAGCTTGTGGAATACAAGTAATAATGGGACTGTCTGGTGCTGGGAAATCGACACTCATTCGTCATATTAATAGATTAATTGATCCTACTTCGGGAAAAATAATAGTTGATGGCGAGGACGTTCTCGCTATGGAACCGAGAGAACTAAGAAACTTTAGAAAGTTTAAAGCCTCAATGGTTTTTCAAAAATTTTCTCTTTTCCCACATCGAACTGTTAATGAAAATGTTGCTTATGGTCTCAAAATTCAATATAAAAACCAAGAGGAAATCAATAAGATATGCGCTGAATGGATTCAACGTGTAGGTTTAGGGGGATTTGAAAACCATTATCCAGCCCAACTCTCTGGTGGAATGCAACAAAGAGTTGGGCTTATTAGAGCTTTAGCAACTAATCCAGATATTCTATTAATGGATGAAGCATTTTCTGCCTTAGATCCATTAATTAGGTCGGATATGCAAAATATACTCTTAGACCTTCAAAAAGAATTGAAAAAAACTATAGTATTTATTACTCATGATTTAGATGAAGCTCTTAAACTTGGAGATAATATTGTCATTTTGAGAGGTGGTGAAATGGTTCAACAAGGCAAACCTCAGGAAATTATTTTAAATCCAATTGATGATTACGTAACAGATTTTACTAAAGATATAAACAGAGGCAAAATAATCCAAGTAAAACACATAGTAGAAAAGGATCATTCCTCATCAGATTACGTTATTGAATCAAGTAAAACAGTTGAAGAAGCTATTGAAGAGTTAATTAATGCTGATAAAAGTTCTGCTAATGTAAAAGAAAACTCATCAATAATTGGATCAATAACAACAAAAAATCTTGTTTCAGTTATTTCAAGAAAATAAAAATTATTTTCTTTTAGCTTGAATTATTTCAGCAACAGTTTGTTCTTGACCAGGCCCCATAATATGAGCACCAGATACACCGTCAATTTCTTGCAATTCATCAAGAAGTTCCAAACAAATTTTCTTACCATCTTTTTTTTCATCTTTAGATTTGCTAAGTATATTTAGTATCTTATCAGGCACTTCCACACCAGGAAGGTTTTCATGCATCCATTTGGCTTGTTTACTTGATGAAAATGGACCTATGCCAACTAAAAAGTATACTGATTCTAATAACCCGAAGTCTGATAAAATAGAAAAATATTTCTTGCATACCTTCATATCAAAACAATATTGAGTTTGAAAAAATTTAGCTCCAGAATCTATTTTAGCAATTAGTTTATCTGGTTTCCAGCCACTAGGAGGTAAAAATGGAGCATCGGCAGCACCAAGAAATATTTCTGGAGGGTTATTTATTTTTCTACCTGAATTTAATTCCCCTGTATTATTAATTTTTTCTAGCAATGAAATTAAACCCGTTGAACTATCAAAATCNCCAACAAACTTAGCNTCTTTTTCGTCTCCNACCTCNGCAGGGTCTCCNGTAAGNACNAANANATTNNTAACANCNATTGCNGCNGCNCCAATTANATCACTTTGNATNGCTATTCTATTTCTATCNCTTAATGTAANTTGAATAATNGGNTCAATACCATTGGANTTCATNNCCCCNGATAAAANNAGACTAGAAAGNTGAGATTTTGCTCCTGCTCCGTCAGTTATATTTACCGCGTCTGCTAGNCCCTTTANACATAAGNCTTTTTCTAAAGAAGCATTTAAATCTGTGTTTGTTTTAGGTGTAGTNTCAGCNGTAATAACAAATTTNTTCTGTAAGAGAGATTCACTTAATTTATTAATATTTTTATNNAAATTATCCATAAAATATTAAATACACCAAATTAGATTAAATTAATACTTCCAAAACACAAAAGTTCCATTTATTTTCATAATTGATAAGAATATTTATNTTAACCTAANAAANAGAAATAATCATGGATAAAATTGTTTTATTAGATGGTGGTATGGGTCAAGAACTTCTAGCTAAATCAAAACAAAAACCTCACCCAATGTGGTCAGCTAAAGTTTTGCTTGATGAACCAGAGATAGTTGAGGAGGTTCATTGCGACTATATAAANGCAGGCTCTAAAATCATAACTCTAAACAGTTATTCTGTNACNCCNGAAAGACTTAAAAGAGATAGCTCAATAGANNTATTTNAAAATTTACAAAATAAAGCAATAAGTNTAGCTAAACGNTCAAAAGATAAAACAATAAATATTCACAATGGAGATCTTAATATTGCTGGTTGCCTTCCACCACTAACAGCTAGTTATAGACCTGAAACTAGCCCTCAATTTNATGANTCAGTAGATCAATACTATAAGATTGCATCNATACAATCAAAAAGTGTAGATATTTTTATTTGTGAAACAATGTCATCNATAAATGAAGCTAAAGCTGCAGTTACTGCGGCTAAAAATTTTTCAAAACCAATATGGGTAAGCTTTTCTATAAATGACGATAATACCTCTACANTAAGATCTGGTGAAAAACTAATAGAGGGAATAAAGGAATTAAAAANNTTGAACNTAGATGCGNTTTTAATTAATTGTTCAATTCCAGAAGCTATAAACTCATCTTTCCAAGAATTAAAGTCAAACTTTTCAACAATAGGNGCNTATGCAAATGGTTTCACATCCATAGATGCACTTTTGCCAGGAGGGACAGTAGATGCTTTAGAGAAAAGAAAAGATTTAAACCCTGATAAATATTCTGATTTTGCAATCAAGTGGGTCAAATCAGGAGCAAAAATTATTGGCGGCTGCTGTGAGGTGGGTCCAAAACATATATCAAAACTAAGAGAAAATTTAGTTAAAAATGGNTTTCANATAAGCAGTAAANNAAATNAAAATATATAATCTATATTAATTCTTTGTTTACTTTTCATTTATANTTTTAAGGAATATTTTCNNAAAGGTATAAAATGTCGATAAAGATAGCTTCAAATAATTANATACCATACGAGGCTTTAGANGATGATAAAAATCTTTTAAACCTAATTCTTAAAGATAGCTCAGAATGNCCATNAGAATATTTACCAACTAATTTTTGGAAATTTCATCAAGATCAATCTATTGACGATCTAATAAATGGAAGTATTTTCAAATTATGTTCTGAAGAAAATATTCCCTGGCTAGTNTCTATGGGCGCTGTTGATGAAAAACCNAAAATAGATACTAATAGATTTTATCAGTTAAAAAATAACAAAAANNTAGANCAAGGAAAACTTTCATCTATATTTCTTACAAAANTAATGCATGAATACCCAGACTGGGGAATAAATTTTTATAATACTTCTTTAAACGACTTAAGAGAAACAGCTTTTAGANTTGCAAAACTATATGGAGAGTCAAATAAAGCACTACCGATTGAAAAAATAAATATTGAAAATTTTGGTTACCCACAAGATAGATTTAAAATCGGTAATTCATATTATACTTATAATTCTTTAATTAAATATATGAATTATTCTTATTGTAATAAATTTTTTAACTTTAATAATAAAAATATAATAGTTGAGTTAGGCGCCGGAATTGGAAAACAAATTTATATAATAAAAACCCTTCACCCTCAGAACTCTTTTTTAAATTTTGATCTACCAGTTCAATTATATTGTTGCGAGCAATATTTAAAGAAATTTTTTCCAAATGATATAGTGTCATATAGAGAGACTAGAGAATGGAAGAAAATACCGAAACTAAGCCCCGGNAAAATATATATGCTTGGATCTTGGCAATTTCCAATACTTAAATNTTTTAACTTTGATTTATTTTGGAATAGCGCAAGCTTCCAAGAAATGGAACCTAATGTTGTAAAAAATTACCTAAGTATAATTAACACAACCGCAAATAATATTTACTTGAATCAAAATATGCAGGGAATGCCTACCGGCAAAAAAGGAACATTAAAAGTCCTAAAGGCAACTACAGATAAAACTTATTTAAACTCTTTGTCTAATTATTTTATGAAAGATAGATCAGATGCCTTCTACCCATTATCTAGGGCAAAGGGGATAAGTGGGGCCTATGAACATATGTTCTTTGAAAAAGAAAATAAAAATAATTAAGCCCTAATTTTTTTCTTGCAAAGTAAAATACCATAATATANACCAACATTCNCTATTTTTTATTTTAAAGATTATGACTAAAAACCTCTTATCTATATCCTCATTACTTCTTGGAATTGCAATCTTAATGCTTGGAAATGGACCATTACCAACCTATTTAGCTATTAAGCTAACAGAGGGCGGAATAGCAACCTGGTTAATTGGTATTGTTATGTCTCAATATTACATAGGATTTGTAATTGGCCCCTTTTTTGTTCAAAAACTAATCGAGTCAGTTGGNCATATTCGNTCNTTTGTTGTNTNTGGNNCAACNATGTCTGCAATAACATTATTTCANATTTTNATTACAAATTTTNTANTATGGGGTTTNTTNCGTTTNNTTATNGGNNTNTGTGCNATAGGAATGTTTATGTGTGTTGANAGTTGGTTNAATTCTNGAGCNACNAACGATAACAGAGGTCANNTTTTTTCTTTTTATGTNATTNCTGTTTATTTATTNAGTGGTATTGGTCANTTTATTCTTCAAATACCAGATGAAAAAGGTTTTATGATNTTTATTTTTTTCTCAATTNTNATGTCTTTAGCNATNATACCAATTTCNCTTACAAAATTNCCNCCACCAGAAATANTAAAAATTGANANATTNAGCCTNNTTAAACTATGGAATAAATCTCCTACAGGAATGACTTTTGCACTAATGGGAGGAGTCGTTAGTGGAGCTTTTTATTCAATAGGCCCAGTTTTTGCTCAACTAAATAATTTTGATAAAAATACAACGGCCTTATTTGTAAGTTGTGTAACTATAGGGGGACTAATTTTACAATGGCCAATGGGCAAATTATCTGATGGAAAAGATAGAAGAAAGTTTATGCTTGGCGTTGCTATACTTTTAATAATTATTTCTACATTATTATCTATATTAAATTCAAATATCTATTTCTTTCTAATTCTAGCAATTATTTTTGGTGGTTTAATTGCTTTAATGTATCCATTAGGTGTTGCTTATACAAATGATTATCTAAATCAAGATGAATTACTTTCTGCAACTAGTGGATTAGTTATAGCCTATGGTTTAGGCGCTGTTCTAGGACCATTTCTTGCTTCATTAATTATTGAATTTACAAATTCTTCAGGTCTATTTAGCTTTTTTTCAGGAGTAGGGGTTTTGACTACATTAGTTATTATCTGGAGAATGTCCAAAAGAGAATCTTTATCTGTAGCTGAACAGTCAGAATATATAGTAATGCCAAAAACGAGTCCAATTATTAACAACCTAGACCCAAGAGGTGAAAAATTAAAAAATTAGAGAATAATTTATATTTTTTCTAAATTTTTTATTGCTATAAGAGCTAACGGATTTATACCATCTCCATCATTTTTTACATATAAAATAATTTGTTTCTTCATTCTTTTATCCCAGAACTGATTAATATGGTTAGTAATAGAAATTATAGCTTTTTCTTCAGGGTAAGAATTAAAGTAATTTGAAATTTGATTAACCATATAGATTAATTTCTGTGTATCCATTTTAAATTATTCTACTAAAATCTGAATAAACATTTATTTTTT
>NZXH01000057.1 GCA_002701885.1 Rhodospirillaceae bacterium
GAACAGCATAAAGATGATGAAAATTTCCTTACTGGAGGGTTGTTGATGAAAAACACCCTGTAGTGAAAAAGTTAAACCTTGATGGGAATCAAATAAAAAAGAGGAGAGTTGAAGAGGGAATTCCGTACTAAGAAAAACCCACACAACCCCACAAATCGTTCACGGTGGAATAGTTTGGAAGAGTGTTTTTTCTGAACAAGGTTACTTTCAATATTTTTTTGGAGACTTAATATGATAATTTTTAAAACACTTGTATATTTAATTTTATTTTTATTTGCAAATATTTCCTTAGCAAGTGAACAAGAATGTTTAAAATTTATAAAAACTGTTTGGAAAGGAGAAAAGGTTGGCAAAGGTTATCAAGGACCTATTACGATCAAATTCAAGGATAAATGCGGTAAAGCAATGTTTAGTAGCGATTTCCAAATAAAATATGATTGGATAGGAAAAGCTGGTCGAGTTTTAACTCCTGGTGTTTTACGATTTAAAAAAAATGGCACAATGGAATACAAAAACAACGCAGGTTCAAATGGTAAAGTAACTCTCGAGAACAACAAATTAAATTGGAAGAATATTTATACAGGCAATAATTATAATGTTAATGTTTCTAAAGAGTAGGATATAATAATGAGCTCTTTAATTAAATCGCCATGTATAAGCATATGTAAACTTAAAATTGTAAATAATAAAATGTTATGTTCTGGGTGTAAAAGAAGCCCTAGCGAGATTAGAAATTGGATTAAATTTTCTGATAAAGAGAAAAGT
Source organism: Rhodospirillaceae bacterium (assembly GCA_002701885.1). Classification (GTDB taxonomy): domain Bacteria; phylum Pseudomonadota; class Alphaproteobacteria; order SHVP01; family SHVP01. The sequence goes on from NZXH01000057.1 coordinate 766, forward strand.
GAAATTATAAAAAAAATAAAATTAAGATGAATTTGGTAAAAATATTTATCTTGATTTTGCAGCTAAAAAATCATTTACCATTTGGGCAAAATCTGAAATTATTAAATAATCAAACAGAAATTAGAGAGGTATCATTATTTCAAATTTAGATAAAAAATTAGTAAAAAAGGTTTCAATTATACTGGATAAATTTAATCATCCAAATAAAGTTAAAGAGCTTGATAGCACTGCAAGATCAGCTATTGACGCTGCAAAATCCCTTAATGTGCCCGTGGGTTCTATAGTAAAAACACTAATTTTCATTGTTAAATCAGAAGATAAAAATACCCCTATTGTGACATTAGTTGCGGGGGATAAGAAATGTAATATTGGCTTAATTCCTGGAATTCTAAATCTTAAAGGAGTTACAGTAAGGCCGGATGCAAAAACCGTAAAAAATATAACTGGTTATTCAATAGGAGGTGTTTCTCCTTTAGGATTACCTGATAAATTGAATATAGTCATTGATACATCTTTAAAGAGGTTTGATAAGGTATGGTCTGCTGCAGGGCATACTCATTGTGTATTTGGAGCTTCTTACTCTGAACTTGTAAATATGACAGGAGCTGAAGAGTCGGACCAAATTGCTATAAACTTGTAATTTAAAAACTTAATGAAAAAAATAAAAAAAATATTTTGTATATTTACAATTTAAATACTTTAATTATATACAAAATAAAAATTTATTTCTGAATATAAAAAGTTAACTATTATTTTTAATAATGTAAATTACAACTATTTTTTAAAGTAATAATAAATAAAAAAATAACCTGGTTTCACCTATTGAATATATCAATATAATAAATATATTTCCAGTATGACAAACTTATTAGCTCTCACTCTACATATTTTTTTGCTTGGGGCAATGGTGACATTTATAGTGGTGACTACTCCTACTGTATTTATAACCCTCGATCAACAAAGTTCGCAGAAATTTTTAAGATCTATATTTCCCCGTTTATTCAAATATTGTTTAGTTCTAGTTTTAACGGCAGGTATTTTATTTATAATTGGGAAAAGTTTTTACGGTAGTATTATTAGTATAATTTCAGCTTGTGGGTTCCTTGTGAATACTTACATAGTTACACCCAGAATTAATAAGTTAAGAGATTTATCTATTGAGAACGATATCATTGCAAAAAAATCTTTTAAGCTTATGCACTTAGTTTCTGTTCTAGTTTTCTTGTTTCAAATTCTAGGTTCAATTTCAATTTTAATACTATACTCCTTGAACCACATACTATTTTTCTTTAAAAACATCTGATATTTTAATTAAGAGTCAAAGCTCTAAGGGTAATTAACTGAGTTTCAAGACAATTTTAAGTTTTGTATACTTAAATTATCACGTTAAATCCCTCAAAAACTGGATGCCCTAAATACATGTCTGAGTTTTGACCTGCATTTTTATGAGCTTTTTTGAAAGACTCTGACTTAGTCCAATTTATAAAGTCTTTTTCAGTTTCCCAAGTACTGTGCGAAGCATACAAGGTAAAATCAGAATGACTTTTGCCGCGAATTAAATTAAATTTTTTAAACCCATTGACGTTTTGAAGGTGACTGTCTCTTTTTATCCAAAGGTTTTCAAAATCTTTTTCCAAGCCTAATTTAATATGAAATCGATTTAGCGCTATATACAATATTTACTCCTAACCTATTTTGAGCCTTCAAAGAGGATAACGTTATGCGTAATACTTGATTTTTCACGCAATTCCTTCCAAGGTTTATACTCAGGGTCATTAATAAACGACTCAAAAGCTTTTTTAGAGGGAAATTTCAGTATTACAACTCGTTTTGGTTGCCATTCTCCATAAATTAGGTCAATTGCCCCTCCTCGGACACAAAACTCACCGCCATGTCGCTGAACATAGAAAGGAGCTTCTTTTCTATATCTATTATAATCATCTTCATTAGTTATTTCATTGTCTAATACCCAGTATACTGACATTATTTATTCCTTCTGGTAAATATTTTAATATTATTTCTAATTTTGAGGTTGATTATATGCTTTTAGTAACTGGTGCCACAAGTCATACAGGAAAATTTTTTTTCAAAAGATTAGAGCTTGAGAATTATCCTGGGAAAATTCGGTGCATTATAAGAGAGGGTTCTAAAGTTGGTTGGTTGAAAAATTTAAAATTGAATATTGAATTTTTTAAGGGTGATTTAACCAATATTGAAAGTATACGCGAATGTTTTGATGATGTTGATACTGTTTTAAATATAGCTGGAATTCATTATAGTATACAGATAGTTGAATTAGGCTTAGAAAAAAATGTTAATTGGTTTATTTGTGTTCATACTACAGGTATATATTCTAAGTTTAAATCAGCTTCTAAAGAATATAAAAAAATTGAAAATTTAATGTCTAAATATTCTGAGTTTACAACAATAATTCGACCTACAATGATTTATGGAGGTAAACAAGATAAAAATATGTGGAAATTAATTAGTTATCTCGATAATAGTTATGTTTTCCCAATATTTGGTTCGGGAAAAAATCTTTTTCAGCCAATTTTTGCAAGAGACCTTGGGAATGCATATTATGAAGTTCTATTAAATAAAATTAATGTAAAAGGAAAGAATTATGATCTTTCAGGTGGCACAGAGGTAACATATAACTCAATACTTAGAACAGTTTCATCTTTATTATCTAGAAAAAATCTTTATATTCATATTCCAATATGGTTTAGTTTGGCGTTGCTTTTTTTATATAAATTATTGAAAAAAAGATCCTTTTCAGTTAGTTACGAGCAAATATTAAGAATGAAAGAAGATAAAGTATTTTCACATTTAAATGCAAGAAGGGATTTTGGTTTTACTCCAATTACATTTAATGAAGGAATCAATTTAGAGGTAGAAGAGTACAAGAAAGAAAAAATAATGTTGACTAACTTAGGTAACAAGTATGAAAAATTATGATTATGATTTATTTGTTTTAGGGGCTGGCTCTGGTGGAGTTCGTGCTTCAAGAGTTGCGTCATCCTATGGAGCAAAAGTTGGTATATGTGAAGAAGACAAAGTAGGAGGAACCTGTGTAATAAGAGGTTGTATACCAAAAAAATTATTAGTTTATGGAGCGCATTATTCTGATGAGGTAGAGGACAGTATAGCTTATGGGTGGGATATTGATATTAAATCATTCAATTGGGAGACTTTGCTTAAGAATAAAGATAATGAGATTGATCGTTTAAATAATATTTATAAGAAAATACTCAGCAATAACAATGTTGAACTATTTGAGGGTAGGGGTTTTTTCATTGATAAACATACATTACAAATAGGGGATAAAAAAATCACAGCAAACAAAATTCTTATCGCTACTGGGGGCATTCCTTATCTGCCAAGAATTAATGGTGTTGAGAGGGTGATTACTTCTAATGAAGCATTTCATTTAAAAAAATTACCAAAAAAAATAGTTATAAATGGTGGTGGGTATATTGCAGTTGAATTTGCTAGCATATTTAATGGACTTGGCTCTGATGTAACAATAGTTTATAGAGGGGAACAAATTCTTAAAGGGTTTGATAGTGGGGTTAGGGGTTTTCTTGCTAATGAAATAAAGAAAAAAGGGATTAAAATAGAGACCTCAAAAGAAATTGTATCAATCGAAAAATCTGGGCCTGATAATATAGTTAAAATAAGTGATGGTGGTAAAATTAGTGCTGATACAGTAATGTTTGCAACTGGGAGGGTTCCTAATACAAGTAATTTAGGGCTTGAAAATATTGATGTAGAGGTAGATAAAAAAGGTGCTGTAATCGTAGACAGAAATCATAGGACTAGCGTTTCAAATATTTATGCTATTGGTGATGTTACTAATATAATTAATTTAACCCCAGTAGCTTTAAATGAAGGGATCTGCTTTGCTGACTCTGTTTTCGGTCAAAAAGATAGAATAATGGATTACTCTGCAATACCCACGGCAGTATTTAGTTTGCCTAATGTAGCAACAGTAGGGCTGACTGAGGCTGAGGCAAGATATAAATTCAAGAGTATTGAAATTTATGAATCAAACTTTAAGGGTCTTAAGCACACCTTAACTGGAAGAAATGAGTTAACTTTTATGAAAATTGTAGTAAACTCCGAGAGCAAAAAGATATTAGGATTTCATATGGTTGGTTCTGAGGCTGGTGAAATAATTCAGGGTCTTGCTGTTTCCTTAAAAATTGGTGTGACTAAAGATCAATTAGACTCTGTTTTGGGAGTTCATCCTTCTTCTGCTGAAGAATTTGTGACTATGAGAACTAAAGTTTCATAGAATTAAATTGAGTTTATATTTTTTTACTATATTTTGTCATTTAAAGTTTTTTAGGAAGAGTGGATGGAAAATATTTGGTCAATAAATAGCTGGAAAGATAAGCCAATTGAGCAACAGCCTAGATATGAAGATTTAGCTGAATTAAGTGGTGTTGAGAATAAGTTACAGTCTTATCCTCCGCTAGTTTTTGCTGGTGAAGCAAGAAATTTAAAAAAAACTCTAGCGGATGTTTCTGAGGGGAAAGCATTTCTACTTCAAGGTGGAGATTGTGCTGAGAGCTTTTCAGAATTCCATCCAGATAATATTAGAGATACATTTAGAGTATTACTGCAAATGTCTGTAATACTAATGTTTGGAAGTTCTTTGCCGGTAGTTAAAATTGGACGTATGGCAGGGCAATTTGCAAAACCAAGGTCATCTGAAACTGAAACACAAAATGGAATAGATTTACCTAGTTATAGAGGAGACATAATAAATTCAATTGAATTTAATGAGGATATGAGAAAACCTGACCCAAAAAGGTTAATACAGGCTTACCTTCAGTCTTCATCAACCTTAAATCTAATTAGAGCTTTTTCGCAAGGAGGTTACTCTGATCTTAGGAGAGTTCATGGCTGGAATTTAGATTTTGTTAGTGAAAGTCCTCAAGGTGAAAAATATAAAGAAATTGCTGAGAGGATAGCTGAAAGTTTAAAGTTTATGGAGTCATGCGGAATCAAACCTGAAAATGTTCCTTTGCTTAGACAAACAGATTTTTATACTTCTCATGAGGCTTTATTATTGGGCTATGAGCAAGCCTTAACAAGAAAAGATTCTACTTCAGGGTTATGGTACGGTACTTCAGCTCATTTTTTGTGGATAGGAGATAGGACGAGGCAATTAGACGGAGCGCATGTTGAATTTTTAAGTGGTTTAGATAATCCTATTGGTGTAAAAGTTGGACCTTCAATGGACCCGGATGAGTTAGTAAAAATAACTGAAAAGCTAAACCCAAAAAACGAACCAGGTCGAATCACATTGATTGTTAGAATGGGAGCAGAAAATATTGAAAAATTTTTGCCGCAACTAATCAAAAAAATTCAAATAGAAGGTAGGAGTGTTGTCTGGGTCTCTGATCCTATGCATGGTAATACTTTAAAAGCTTCTAATGGATATAAAACAAGAAAGTTAGATGATATAATATTAGAGATTAATAATTTTTTTTCTTGTCATTCTTCAGAAGGAACTTACCCTGGTGGAGTTCATTTTGAAATGACTGGTAAGGATGTAACTGAATGTTTGGGTGGTGATCAAGATATATCTGAAGAGGATCTTAGTAGTAGGTACCACACCTTTTGTGACCCAAGACTAAATGCAAAACAAGCACTTGAATTATCTTTTTTGATAGCTGATATAATTAAATCTAATAGTAAGACGGACCATAGTTTTTCCATTTGATTGCAGAGTACGTTCTATGCCTTTTGATGTATTTAAATCTGAAAAACTTATTCAAAAATATACTGACCATTATTTTAATCAAACTAAAAAAATTGTTTGTAGCTCAGGCGAAATTAATGTGAAATATGCAGTTTTTATGAGGAGACCGGTGATTTTTACGCCAAGGTTAATGGTAGATAATTTAAATTATGTTGCAAAAAAAAGAAATTTTTCTATTAAAATTGACTTATGTTATGAAGAAGGTGATTGGGTTGGCGCCGGGGACCCTCTTCTTTTTATTAGTGGTCCATTTTCAAAATTAGTCGATCTAGAGACATTATTCCTCCAAAATCTGGGCCCTGCTTGTGTTGCTGCATATAACGCATACATTATGTGTAAAGATTTACCAAAAGTTAGTTTCTTGGCTATGGATGCAAGGCATTGTGCTGGAGTTGAAATGTCAGAAATTATGTCTTATGCGGCTAGTGTAGGTAGCAAAGTTGCTCAAAAAGAATTTGGTTCTATTGGTTTTATTGGGAATGCTACAGAAGCTACTGCTCATTATTTTGGAAATAATAGAGCATTTGGTACAATGCCACATTCGCTAATTGGCTATGCAGGTTCAACATTAAAAGCAGCAGAACTATATAGAAATAACTTTCCAAATGAAGACATGACAGTATTAGTTGACTACTTTGGACAAGAGGTCACAGATACTTTAGAGGTTTGTGAAAAGTATAAAGATTTGGCTCTAAAGGGTGGGTTATCAATTAGACTTGATACACATGGAGGAAGGTTTATTGAAGGCTTAGATACAGAAAAGTCTTACGCTGTACTTGAATCTCAAGCACCAAAAAGTATAAGACAATATAGATCGGAAAACGAAATGAAATGGTTAGTTGGAACTGGAGTTACTGCTGCTGCTATTTACCATATGAGACAAACTTTAGATAAATATAAATTTCATAAAGTTAAAATAGTTGCAAGTTCTGGCTTTAGTCCTGCTAAATGCAAAGTAATGTCCAGTGTAAATGCTCCTATTGATGTGATCGGGACGGGGTCGTATTTACCAGATACATGGGGTGAAACATATGCTACTGCAGATATAGTAGAATATGATGGGGTAAAGTCGGTAAAAAAAGGAAGAGAGTTCCTGTTTAGATAAAATTATGTATTTTCTTTAATTGAAATAGGTAATCTAATTAGTTGTTTCCCTATGTTTCCACCTTTGAGCATTGAGATTAAAGCTCTTGGTGCATTATCTATCCCAACTTCAATTGTCTGGTCGTATTTGATTTTTTTTTCTTTAATCCATTTAGAAATTTTTTTTCTAGCTTCGTTAGCTCTGTCTTCAAAGTCATAAACAATAAAACCAGAAACAGTTGCACGATTTCTCATGATCATATTTTGTAAATCTTTTCTCTGAATTTCAGAACTTTGATTATTTTGTGAAATATTGCCTACAAGAACCACCCTAGCATTTAAATTTAAATTCAAATATACTTCATCCGCTATAGGTCCGCCTGTATTGTCGATAAAAATATCAACACCACCGGGTGCAAAAGACTTTATACTTTTCGAAATGTTTCCTTTATTATAGTTTAATGCATATGTAAAACCTAAATTATCAATTAGGTGTTTAACCTTTTTATCACTACCAGTAATGCCAATAACTTTACAATTATAAATCTTAGCTATTTGTCCAACTATAGAGCCTACTGCACCTGCTGCTGCTGAAACTAAAACAGTATTTCCCTTTTCTAATTTTCCTGTTTCTATAAGAGAAAAGTATGCTGTAATTCCTGGAAACCCAAGTATGCCTAGCCAGGCAGGTATTGGTGCTATTTTTTTATCAATTTGGGTAACTCCTGGAGCATATTCAGCACGTATTTGGCTTCCGTCAGAGATTGCATGAGTTTTCCATCCCAGCATTCCTTCTACAAAATCTCCTTTTTGAAATTTAGGATTTTTTGAAATTATTACCTTCCCAGCAATTCTTCCTTTGATAGTATCCCCAAGGCTAATTGTTTTGCCATATCCAGAAAAGGCGTTTAATCTCATTCTTTGAAATGGATCTGCTGATAAATAATGTGTTTCAACAAGTATTTCCCCATCTTTAGGGCCTTTAACTTGGAAATTTGATACTTGAAAATCGCTTTCTTTTGGCATTCCATTAGGCCTTTTATGTAGAGTCACTTTAAGGCCTTGAATGGGTAAATTTTTATCTTTCATATTTAAGTTTATTTAACCCTTTAATAATAATTAAAATTAAACTATATACTGTGCAAAAAGAGAAATATATAAAATTAAAATGAAAAATATTTTTAGTACTTATCTATCGCAGCTGAACCCAACTGTTGGTAAAGTTTCTTATAACTTTAAATTAGTAAGGGAATCCTGGCAGAAAGCTAAAGAGATACAAGCTGACTTGTTGGTAACAACAGAACTTATTACCTCTGGCTATCCCCCAGATGATTTACTATTAAGGCCATCTTTTATAATTGAGATTGAGAAAGAAGTAAAAAGTCTGATTGAGTTTACACGCAGCCAAGGTCCAGCAATAATTTTAGGCACTCCTTGGTTTCGTGACGGAAAGCTATACAATGCTTCAATTGTTATTGATAAAGGAAAAATAATCGGAGAAAGTTTAAAAAATAATCTTCCAAATTACGGTGTTTTTGATGAAAAAAGATTTTTTGCTTCATCAAATTCTAATTCGTTGATTAATATCAAGGGTGTAAATTGTGGGGTGTTGATTTGCGAAGATATGTGGACAGAAGATGTATGTAAATCTTTAAAAAATCAAGGGGCAGAATTATTAATTGTAATTAATGCATCTCCATTTGATATAAAAAAAATTGCAGAGAGAGAGAATATTGCTTCACAAAGAGTGAAGGAAACTGAGTTGCCTCTAATTTATGTTAATCAAGTTGGGGGACAAGATGAGTTAGTTTTCGATGGAAATTCTTTTATTTTAAATAATAAAGCAAAGAAAGTTCTGTCTCTTCCAAGTTGGGAATCTAATGATAAATTATTAACTTGGAAAATAGGATCTAAAAGAAATTTATCATACGAATCAGAAATACATAATGTTACAAAAAATACTTCTCAAGAAATATACTCAGCGCTAGTTTTAGGGCTTAGAGATTATATAAATAAAAATAATTTCAAAGGAGTTATTGTAGGTATGTCTGGGGGTATTGATTCAGCATTAACAGCTTCTATAGCTACGGACGCGCTTGGTTCAGATAAAGTACGTTGTATAATGATGCCGTCGATTTACACTTCTGATGAGAGTTTAAGAGATGCTAAAGAGTGCTCAGATCTACTTCAAGTAAATTATAGTGTAATAAATATTAAGGGTGTGCTTAAAGAATATAAAAGTATTTTTAACAATATATTTAACGGACTGGAAGAGGATGAAACTGAAGAAAATATTCAGTCTAGGGTAAGAGGAGCTATTTTGATGGCTATTAGTAATAAATTTGGTGATATGGTTTTGGCAACTGGAAATAAATCAGAAATGTCGGTCGGTTATGCTACCTTATATGGTGATATGTGTGGAGGTTTTTCTGTTTTGAAAGATGTTTATAAAACAGTAGTGTTTAGTTTAGCTGAGTGGAGAAATACAAATTTTTTAAATTTTTTTAAGGGTAAACAAGGGTGTATGATCCCAAAAAATATTATTAAAAAACCACCTACTGCTGAGCTTAAGCCTAATCAGTTTGATCATGATAAGCTTCCTTCTTATGATGTTTTGGATGCAATTCTTATAGCTTTAATTGAAGAAGAAAAATCTTTAGATAATATAATTAATCTTGGTTATGAAAAGAAGATAGTTGAGCAAGTAGCAAAATTACTAAAAATTGCAGAATATAAAAGGCGGCAATCTCCTCCAGGAATAAAAATAACAAATAAATCTTTTGGTAGAGAAAGAAGATATCCAATTACTAATCAATTTATTGAGAAGGTTTTAGAATAATGGTCCTAAGGTTTGCTCCAAGCCCTACTGGGTTGCTGCATGTAGGTAATCTCAGAACAGCAATCATTAATTGGCTTTTCGCAAAAAAAAATAATCAAGACTTTTTACTTAGAATTGATGATACCGATAATACAAGATCAAAAAAAGAGTATGTTGATTCTATTGAGAAAGATCTTAAATGGATTGGTCTAGATTGGGATTTAAAATATGCTCAGTCTGAAAGGCTAGATGCCTATGATGATGCATTTAATTATTTAAAATCTAATAATTTGATTTATAGATGTTTTGAAACTGATGAAGAGTTAGCCTTAAAAAGAGCGAGACAGCGTAATTCAGGGCTTCCGCCTGTTTACGATAGGTCTTCTTTAAGTCTTTCTAGTGATAAAATTAATCAATATCTATCTGAAGGGAGAAGTCCATACTGGAGGCTTAAACTTCCTGATAGCCCAATTACTTGGAAAGATGAAATTTATGGTGAAATTAGGTTTGACTCAAAATCATATAGTGACCCTGTTATTGTAAGAGCAGATGGAAGGTATCTGTATACTATAACCTCCGTAGTAGATGATATTTTTTCTAAAGTGAGTAACATTATTAGAGGTAGTGATCATTTAACGAATAGTGGAATTCAAATATATTTATTCCAAGCTCTTGGCTCAAAAGCCCCTACTTTTTTTCATCATTCTTTAATGACAGGTGTAGATGGGGACCCTTTATCGAAAAGAATAGGTAGCTTAAGTATAAGCAGTATTAGGGAAAGTGGTATTGAACCAGAAGTTCTACTCAATTACCTAACTTTTGTTGGAGATATAACTACTCAGAGTGAATTTTATCCAATCAATGCATTAGCAAAAAATTTTGACCCGAAAAAATTGAGTAAGTCTAATGCTCCTTTTGATGAACGACTTTTAAAAGAAGTTAACTCAGGTTTTTTACAGCAACAAAACTATGATTTTTTCATAAAGAAATCTGGCGAATTAAAGTTAAAGGAATTATCTAATGAATTCTGGGGTGCTATAAGAAATAATATAAAAGTTTTTGATGAAGTTAAAATATGGATTGATATTATTTATGGAAATATTCAGCCTGTTATTGATGACCATGAGTATATTAATTTAGCTTTAAATTTAATACCTGAAGGTGATTTTAACGAATTATCTTGGCAAAATTGGACTGAGTTGATTAAAGAAAAATCTGGAAGGAAAGGAAAAAAACTGTTTATGCCTTTAAGGTTAGCAATTACTGGTAAAGATTTTGGTCCTGAGATGGCTAAACTTCTTCTTTTAATTGAAAAAGAAAAGATTTTATCTCGTTTAAATGGTCAGATATCTTGAAATTTAATATTTTAAATTATGAATAGATATCAAGAGCCCATAATTATTCTGGTTCATCCCCAACTAGGTGAAAACATAGGTGCAACTGCAAGAGCTATGCTTAATTGTGGTCTTAAAAAATTGAGAATAGTAAAACCAAGAGATGGTTGGCCGAACTCCAAAGCCATAAGGGCTTCTTCTGGAGCTGAGTCAATAATACATAACGCTGGTGTTTATCTTAACTCTCAAGATGCAGTTTCAGACTTAAATTATGTTATAGCTTGTACAGCAAGGAAAAGAGACCTAAGAAAAGAACAAGCAGATATGGATAACGTAATAAATGGCCTCATTGACAATACCTATAATAACCTTCAATGCGGAATATTGTTTGGAAATGAGAGCTCCGGGTTGAGTAATGATGATTTAGATTTTGCCGACATACTTTTATCTATTCCAACAAACAAAGAATTCACTTCTCTTAATTTGTCTCATGCTGTATTGATTGTTTGTTTTCATTGGATGATTAAATTCCAATTAAAAAATAGAGATAATTTTATTGAGCCAAAAAAAACAATCGATCAACTAGCAAAGAAATCTCATTTATCTCAATTTTTTGATCATTTAGAACGTGATTTAGAGAAGGGGGGCTTTTTATTTCCTCCTGAAAAAGCACCTAAAATGATTAAAAATCTAAGGTCTATTTTTATCAGATCGAATTTAAATGAGCAGGAGGTAAAAACACTCAGGGGGGTAATTAGTGCCTTAAAGCGTGCTGGAAAGTCACTTTAGTCCTTAAATTTAATGAAACTTATATTTAATTGCTAAATTTTAGCTTTTTTGTATGTTTAAACTAAGGAATATTTGACATTATGCTTTATGGGGTGTAGATACGGCTTTCGAATAATTAAATTAAGGGCATTTCTTATTTTATGTCAAAACGAATAAAAGCTAAGTATAAAATTAATCGCCGGTTGGGTGAGAACTTATGGGGTAGGCCGAAGAGTCCAGTTAATAGACGGGAGTATGGTCCTGGCCAGCATGGTCAGAGAAGAAAAAAGCCGTCTGATTTTGGTGTTCAGTTGATGGCTAAGCAAAAACTCAGAGGTTATTATGGGAATATAACTGAGAGACAATTCAAAAGGACATATCAAGAGGCATCCCGGAGAAAAGGTGATACGTCTGAAAATTTAATAGGACTTCTTGAATCACGACTTGATGCAATTGTATATAGAATGAAGTTTGTCCCAACTGTTTTTGCTGCAAGGCAATTCGTTAATCATGGGCATGTTAAAGTAAATGGAAAAAGAGTAAATATCCCAAGTTATAGGTGCAAACCAGGTGATGAGGTTGAGGTAAAAGATAAGTCTAAGACTATGGGTTTAGTGCTTGAGGCAGCATCTCTCCCAGAAAGAGATGTTCCAGAGTACATTAATGTTACACAGGACCAATTCAAAGGTACTTTTGTTAGAATACCAAAATTTTCAGATGTTCCATACCCAATAATGATGGAGCCAAATCTAGTGGTTGAGTATTACTCCTCTAGGTAGAGGGCTTCTGCAACTCTATTCCTTTACTTTCAACAAAACTATTCAATTCACCAGATTGAAACATTTCTGTTAAAATATCGCAACCGCCCACAAACTCACCCTTAATATATAATTGTGGGATAGTTGGCCAGTCGCTAAACTCTTTTATTCCTTGTCGTATCTCATTATCACTTAATACATCAATACTTTTAAATTTTAGACCAATTTGAGAGAGTATCTGAACTACTGTAGATGAAAAACCACATTGAGGAAATACAGGTGTTCCCTTCATAAATAAAATAACTTCTGTTTCAGAAATTTCTTTCTTTATATATTCTTGAATATTTTGATCCATAATTTTTCTTTCTATATTAAACTATTATTGTTTTAAAATTCACTTGATGTTTTTAGTGCAAGTGCGTGCAACTGTTCACCCATTCGTCCCTTTAACGCTTTATAAACCATTTGATGTTGTTTAACTTTACTAATATTTTGAAATTTTTTTGAAATTACTATAGCAGAAAAATGATCACCGTCATCCTTAAGAGCTTCTATTTTAACCTTTGCGTCAGGAATTGACTCTTTTATTAATGACTCTATTTCTTCTGCACTCATTGCCATTTTTAAATATTCCTAGTTTGTCATAAACTCTGGAAGCCAGGCTTCATTACATGTTTTTAACTCTTCTAAAGAAATAGACATTTCTTTATGTATTTGCAAGGCATTTCCTTTTACTTTACCTAAGTGGAAACAAGGAATATTTATTTTCTTAGTCTCATTTTCAAGGGTATTCTTCTGTTTTTCTGGTATAGTTACAATATATCTTCCTTGAGATTCTGAGAACCACCATTCAGAGCTAGACCCTTTCGGCGCCTCAATTTCTGCCCCAATTTCACTATTAATTGCCAATTCAGATATTGCAACTAGTGCTCCTCCTTCTGAAATATCATGACAAGTTTTAAAAAACCCTTTTTTTATTTTATTTAAAACAAAATTTCCTATTTTTTTTTCTTTTTCCAAGTTTACTAGAGGTGGTTGAAACTGACCAGTGTTCTGGATTATTTCGTCGAAAACTGAACACCCTAACTCTATTTCGTTTTCTCCAAGAATATAAATTAATTCGTCTTCTTTCCATATATTTTTTGCAATATAATCAATATCATAAATTATACCTACTGCACCAATTTGTGGAGTCGGTAAGATGGCTTTTCCATCTGTCTCATTGTAAAGCGAAACATTTCCAGAAATTACTGGGAAATCCAAATATTCGGTTGCTTCTTTGATACCTTGAATTGCCTCAACTATTTGTCCCATGATTTCTGGTTTTTCAGGGTTTCCAAAATTTAAACAGTCTGTAATTGCGAGGGGTTTTGCTCCTACACAAATTAAATTTCTCCAACTTTCAGCAACGGCCTGTTTAGCCCCTAGTTTTGGGTTACCATTAACGTAGATAGGGTTGCAGTCTGTTGTTATTGCCAAAGCATTAGGACTCTCATTTATTCTAATAACTGCTGCATCTGATCCTGGTCCAATTAAAGTATTTGTCATAACCATATGATCATATTGTTGCCAAACCCATTTTTTTGAACTGAGATTTGGTGAAGATAGTATTTTCAATAAACTTTTTTCTATATTAATTTTTTTTAATTTTTTATTTAATAGATTATTTCTATGGCTTGTTTTTTTCCATTTTCGTTCATACTCAGGGGCTTCAGAAACAAGTGGAGCAATTGGCAATTTTGCTACTATAGAGCTATTTTTATATAAAGTCATATTTCCAGTATTAGTTAACTTTCCAATTATGGAAAATGGCAATTCCCATTTTTGAAAAATTTTTTCTGCGTCTTTCTCTTTCCCTTTTTTTATTACTATTAACATTCTTTCTTGACTTTCAGATAGCATTATCTCGAAAGCCTCCATACTTGTTTCTCTCTGAGGAACCATATCTAAGTTGATTTCAATTCCCAATTTGCCTTTTGAGGCCATTTCAAAAGATGAAGAGGTTAAACCAGCAGCTCCCATATCCTGAATTGATATTATAACATCGCTTTCCATCAACTCTAGGCATGCTTCTAGCAGCAGTTTTTCTGTAAAGGGGTCCCCAACTTGTACCGTCGGTCTCTTAGAATCAATAGTTTCATCAAATTCAGCAGAAGCCATGCTAGCTCCATGTATTCCATCTCTGCCAGTTTTAGAACCTACATAAATAACAGGATTTCCAACTCCAGAAGCTTTAGAATAAAAAATTTTATTACTTTCAGCTATCCCAACAGTCATTGCGTTTACTAAAATATTATTATTATAATTTTTGTTAAAGTAAGTTTCCCCTCCTACTGTTGGTATGCCTACGCAATTGCCATAGCCTCCTATCCCTGCAACAACACCTTCTACAAGATATTTTGTTTTAGTGTATTTAGGTGAGCCAAACCTTATACAATTTAGGTTTGCTATAGGCCTAGCTCCCATTGTAAATATATCTCTAAGAATTCCACCAACACCAGTTGCTGCCCCTTGATATGGATCTATGTAAGAAGGGTGATTGTGGCTTTCCATTTTGAATACAGCTGCAAGTCCATTACCTATATCAATTACACCAGCATTTTCCCCAGGACCACAGATCACACTACTATTCTGATAGTTCATGGTTTTTAACCATTTTTTGGATGACTTATAAGAGCAATGCTCACTCCACATAGCTGAAAATATACATAATTCTGTAAAGTTTGGTTTCCTTCCAAGAATTTTTATCACTTTATTATATTCTGAAATAGTTAACCCTAAGTCGTAAGCAGTTAATGGTGAAACTTTTTTTTGTCTGTTTTTTGAATTAGTCATCTTAATAATTTATCCAATAGACTTGTAAAAACTTTCGATCCATCAACAGTTCCAAATAATTTGTCATATGCTCTTTCAGGGTGTGGCATCATTCCTAAAATATTCCCTGATTTATTAATAACACCTGCAATATTTTTAATTGAACCATTAGGGTTTGAGTTCTTTGAAATGGATCCATTTTTTTCGCAATATTTGAAAACTATCATATTAGAATCTTCAATTTTTTTTATGGTGTTCTCATCAGCAAAATAGTTTCCATCATGATGGGCTATTGGTATATTAATAATTTCATTATACTTATATCTTGATGTAAATATTGACGAATTATTTTCAACTTTTAGAAATGTATTTTCACAAATAAATTTTAGATTTGAGTTGCGAATAAGTACCCCGGGTAGCAATTTCGTTTCAGTAAGTATTTGAAACCCGTTACAGATTCCTAAAATGGGTGTACCTTTCTTTCCTTTATTAATTACATCTTCTACTATTTTAGATTTGCTGGCTATTGACCCAGGCCTCAAATAGTCTCCATAGGAAAACCCACCTGGTAGGATTACCAGGTCTACTTTCGGGATTGATGTATCGGTATGCCAAACCATAGATACCTCAGCATTAAATAATTTTTCCAATGCTGACTTGGCGTCATTATCACAATTAGAACCCGGAAATATGATTACTGCTGCTTTCACTATATTATTTTGTTTAAGTAATTTCTATTTTATAATTTTCAATAACAGTATTTGCTAAGAGTTTTTGACACATTTGATCAATTTCTTTAAACGCCGATGGTTTGTTATCTTTATCAATCTCAATCTCAATTAGCCGTCCTTGGCGAACGTCATTTATTCCTGTAAAGCCTAGGTTGTTTAAGGACTGTGCAATCGCTTTTCCTTGAGGGTCAAGAACTCCTTCCTTGAGCGTTATAAATATTTTTGCTTTCATAATTTAGTTCTCTTTATTTTCATTTACCTAGTTGTTTGTGTTTTCGGGTAAAACCCCAAGTCTTCTTGCAACTTCCTGGTATGCTTCCTCAGCACTTCCTAAGTCTCTTCTAAATCTATCTTTATCTAATTTTTCATTAGTATTTAAATCCCAGAGTCTACAAGAGTCGGGGCTAATTTCATCAGCTAAAATTACTTTAAACTGATCATCAACAAAAACTCTTCCATATTCTAATTTAAAATCAATTAATTTAATTCCTACTCCAAAAAATAAACCAGACAAAAAATCATTGATTCGTAAAGTCATTGAAACTAACTCATCCATTTCTTGAGCGGATGCCCAGTCAAAAGCAGTAATATGTTCTTCTGTTACTAAAGGGTCATTTAGTTCATCTGATTTATAAAAGAACTCGATTATAGACCTTGGTAAATTATACCCTTCTTTTAAACCAAGTCGTTCAGCAAGAGAGCCGGCAACAGTATTTCTTACAACAACTTCTAAGGGAATTATTTCTACTTTTCTTACAAGCTGCTCCCTCATATTGAGTCTCTTAATAAAATGTGTTGAAATACCCATATCATTTAATTTGGTCATCAAATATTCTGATATTCTATTATTTAATACTCCTTTACCAGTGATTACTCCTTTTTTTTGATTATTAAATGCCGTGGCATCATCTTTGAAGTATTGAATAATGGTTCCTGGCTCTGAGCCCTCAAATAGCACCTTAGCTTTGCCTTCGTATATTTGTTTTCGCCGTGACATTTTAAAATCTCAAAAAAATCATAAAAATCTACAATACCATAGAAAATATTAAATTAACTTACATAAATTTGATAATCAATGAGGTAATTTGGATAAACATAATTAATGAATGCATATATTAAAATCTTTTAGAAAAATTGTGGATTCCATAGTTGAAATTTAATTTAAAAACCTTAACTTGATCTAGTACAGTAATATGGAGTTTAAAATGTCATCACCCTTGGATAATAAGAAAAAAGCGGAAGAAACAAAATACTCAAGAACTGCAGATTTTGAATTTAAAGTTGTTGCTAGGAGAAATAAACTTTTAGGACTATGGGCTGCAGGTATACTTGGGCTTTCTAAGTCTGATTCAGAAGTATTTGCTAAAGAAACAGTATTATCAGATTTTGAAGAGCCTGGAGACGAAGATGTTCTTAGAAAAATTTTTAAAGACCTAAGTCAGGCATCTTCAGAAATATCTGAAAATGATATTAGGGCTAAAATGGATGAATTACTTGATGTGGCTAGGTTGCAACTTGAGTCGGAATCAAAAGGCTAGAATTATTTCCCAAAGACATTTTCGAAAATATCATCTACGTGTTTTAAGTGATATTTTATGTCAAAAAGTTTGTTGAGGTCATTTTCGGATAGTTGCTGAGTTACTTGAGGGTCTTTTTTAAGTTCTTCCAAAAAACTACCTCCGCCTTTCCATACTGACATTGCATTTTTTTGGACTATTTCGTATGAAATTTCTCTTGAAATTCCACTTTTAACTAAAGCAAGAAGAACCCTCTGTGAGAATATTAATCCACCAAGTTGCTCCAGGTTTTTCAACATTTTCTCCGGGTAAACTATAAGTTGTGAAATAACTTTATTTAATCTTTTTAGGGCAAAATCTAGAGCAATTGTTGAATCTGGTGCTATTATTCTTTCGACAGATGAATGGGAAATATCTCTTTCATGCCACAGTGCGACGTTTTCTAAGGCTGGTAAGGAATAACCTCTAATTAATCTCGCTATACCAGACAAGTTTTCTGATAGAACGGGGTTTCTTTTATGCGGCATAGCTGAGGAGCCTTTTTGAGATTCAGAAAAAAACTCTTCAGCCTCCATAACTTCTGTTCTTTGAAGGTGTCTAATTTCTGTAGATAATCTTTCAATAGATGACGCAATAATTGCTAAAGTAGAAAAAAATGCTGCATGTCTATCTCTTGGAATTATTTGAGTGGAAATAGTTTCGCATTCTAAGCCAAGTTTTTTTGATACATATTTTTCTACCCTTGGATCTATATTAGCAAAGGTTCCTACAGCTCCAGATATTGAACAAATTGCAATTTCTTTTCTAGCGGATACTAATCTATCTTTATTTCTTGAGAATTCAGCAAATGCTTGAGCTAATTTTAAGCCAAATGTAGTTGGTTCAGCATGAATACCATGACTTCTTCCAATACAAACAGTATATTTAAATTCATTAGCTCTTTTCTTTATACTGTGTAAAAGCTGATTTATTGAATCCAATAACAGGTCTGACGCTTGAACAAGCTGAATTGATAGACAAGTGTCTAAGATGTCTGATGATGTCATGCCCTGATGTATAAACCTTGCTTCATGCCCAATATTATCTGATAGATTAGTTAGAAAAGCTATAACATCGTGATGTACTTTTTTTTCAATTTCATTAATTTTATCTATCTCAAACTTACCTTTTTTCTTAATAATTTCTGCAGCTTCTTTAGGTATGATGCCAAGAGATGCGTTTGCATCACATGCATAAGATTCAATTTCAAACCAGATTTGAAATTTTCTCTTTTCTGACCAAATATCTTCCATTTCTTTTGTTGAATATCTTGGAATCATTTTTTTATCCTAAAAGAATTAAAGCGTTTCATAATAAAATCAAAAGGGTGGTTTATTTTTTTGTTGATGAGATTCTGTAAAGATTTCATAACCATTAGATGTAACACCAACTGAATGTTCAAATTGTGCTGATAAAGATTTATCTCGAGTAACTGCAGTCCAGCCATCATTAAGCATTTTGACCTGCCATTTTCCTATATTTATCATTGGCTCTACTGTGAAAAACATTCCTTCTTTAAGTTCCACACCTGAATTTGGTTCGCCATAATGAAGAATATTTGGAGCATCATGAAATACCTTACCAATTCCATGTCCACAGAAATCCCTTACTACAGAGTATTTTTTTGACTCTGCAAAAGTTTGTATTGTATTACCAATATCTCCAGTAGTAACTCCAGGTTTGATAATTTCTATACCTCGCATCATTGACTCATAAGTTACATCAGATAATTTTTTTGCTTTAATGCTTACATCCCCAACAAAAAACATTCTGCTGGTATCTCCATGCCACCCATTAAACAATACTGTGACATCAATATTAAGAATATCGCCTTTATCTAAAACTTTACTCCCAGGTATTCCATGGCAAACAACATGGTTTACCGATGTACAGATTGATTTAGGAAAGCCTCTGTAATTTAATGGAGCCGGGACACCTCCTTTATTCTCTATATATTCTCTACAAATATTATCAAGTTCTTCAGTTTTTATTCCAGGTTTTACGTATTCTGCTATCATATCAAGAGTATCTGATGCAATTCGTCCAGCGGCTCTCATTCCCTCAAAACCATTTATAGAGTGAATTTTAATTGAACCATTATTTATTACACTTGTTTCTTCAGAATCTATGTATGACATATTATTTTTTTCATTAATTCATTTATAATAAAATAGTTATTTTATCTCCAATAAAAATTGAAGATACTGATATTTTACAAGAAAAACATAAAATTTCTACGCCATTTCTGACTGCTTCATTAAAAACTTTACAGTACTCAGGGTCAATATCTTTTGCTAATGTAAATTTATCACAATCTTCTCTTTGAACAAGGTATAGCATAGCAGCTCTATTACCTTGATTTACTACATCAATGAGCTCATTTAAGTGTTTTAAGCCTCTTGAAGTGACTGCATCAGGAAACAGAGCTATTCCATTACCTTCAGTATAATGAACATTCTTGACTTCTAAATAACAAGTTTTCAAGCTCTCGTTTTCTAAAAGAAAGTCAATCCGTGAATTATTTCCATATTTTACTTCTTTCTTTATTATATCGTAATCTTTAAATTCTTTAATATTTTTATTTAATAAAGCCTCATAAACTATTTTATTGGGTGAATGAGTATTTATGCCAACAAGAGACTTCGATTCTTTATCCACTGTCAACTCCCATGTATATTTAAGTTTTCTTTTTTTGCTGGATGCTTCTGAAAACCAAACTATATTACCTTCTTCTAGAAGGCCTTTCATGCTTCCAGTATTTGGACAGTGAGCAGTGACAAGGCCATTTTCTAATTCTGCTTCAACGAAAAAACGTTTGTACCTTCTTTTAAAATAGCCTTTTAGCAATTTAGATTGAAATTTCAATTTTCTTCCATTTAATTATATTATACATGTTGGGACATTTTTATTCTAATGTTATAAGGTTATTATGAAAAGTGCTAAAGAAAGAATATATACTGCAGGCCTAGTTGTAATTGGAAATGAGATTCTCTCGGGAAGGACGGAAGATAAAAATATTTCATATGTTGCAACTTCGTTAAATCAGGCAGGAATAAGATTAAATGAGGTAAGAGTTATACCTGATATTGAAGACGAGATTGTATTCGCAATTAATTACTTTAGAGAGAGATTTGATTACATTTTTACAACTGGCGGTATTGGTCCCACTCATGATGATATAACTACCCAATCTATTGCAAAAGCCTTTGGTGTTAAGAATATATTAAATCAAGAAGCTTATAATATTTTATTAGAATTCTATGGAAGTCCCGAGAAAATTAATGAATCTAGGATCAGGATGGCCTATGCTCCTGAAGGTTCTGAGTTAATTTATAACTCTTTAAGTAAGGCTCCAGGGTTTAAAAAAGAAAATGTATTTATTTTAGCTGGTGTACCCAAAATTATGATGAGTATGATAGACTCTATTATTCCCACTTTGGATAAAGGTAAACCTCTTAAATCATTAGAAGTTGATGCGGCTATACCAGAAGGTACTATTGCTTCTAGCCTGAGTGATATTCAGGATAGATACAGAGAAGTAGAAATAGGGTCATATCCCTATTATGACAATAATAAAGTTGGAACAGTATTAGTTTTGAGGTCTACTAATGAGGAGATACTTGAAAAGGCAAAAAATGAAGTCGTATTGTTAATAAAGAGATTTACATAAATTTTTTGAAGTAATATAGATATATTAATATTTCTACAGCGAGCGTGGCGAAATTGGTATACGCACCAGACTTAAAATCTGGAGGTCTTTTAGACCGTGGGGGTTCAAGTCCCCCCGCTCGCACCAAAAAAACTCTGATAAAAAAATGTTTACCCTAGGTTACCTTCTTTAAAAATTTTATCATTGTAATTAATTTTTTAATTATAGCTTGAAATAAAAAAAAGAGTTTATATTTATATAATGACTGGCTCAGAGATTATGAACCATCACCGAGAAGATATAATTCTCCAGAGGTATGATATATTCGTAATCCTTTAGCGTGATGATATTCTGGATCGTTTAGAAAGTTTCGAGCTAGGTCCCTGGATGGAAACTCTATTAGTGTAGCTTTTTCCCAGTCCTTTGACCTCTCTCCTTTCTCTGGCTTTCCGCGGCTGATAATATTAGCTTTATACTTGGCTAATAATGGCTTAACTATTTCGCCATACTCTTTGTTCCAGTCAGGATTGTTACTGTGTTGACTTGAAAAACTAATTAAATAAGCAACCACGTTAACCTCCGATTAAATTTGAATTAATTGTTTATACATCAATTTGATTTATTTAACAAATATTGTTTAAGTGTTTGAAAGGTTTTAAATGGATAAAGATCGTTCTGTAGAGGAAAGACGAAGGCCCGGACTTGACATTGAGTTTAGAGCTCCAACTGATAGACCTACTAAAAGAAAATGTATGAGTTGTGCTAAGACCTTTGAAAGCCAAGGGTGGCATAATAGGCTTTGTAATTCATGTAGAACTTTGTCCTCACCCTATGAATAGTAAGGTTTTTTATCTATTAGTATGTGTCTTCGCTCATCATAATTAGATTTTTTAATGTGATTTTATCTCTTTCTATAACCCTATTTATAATTATTTTTAGTTTTGAACTTTCTATATCTTCCACAGCTTCCATATATGAATAAATATTTGTTTCTGATAGATCAATTAAATAGTCTATAAACTTTTTCTTGCTCTTGAGATCCTCAACAGGCACTTCATAATTGATTAGTCCTTGCTCTTCCTCTTTTTCTATTTTGAATTTATTTAGCTCATTTATATTCAATTCGTGAGTTTTTAGTATATTATTAATTAGAGTTTTTGATTTATTATCTATGGCATTTAATTTATTAAACTCAATTAATGCCTCGATAGTTTCTTCCTGGGTTACTATTATTGCAATTATTACTTCAATATCTACCCTTTTTAATCCCTCTGCTTCTAGCCTTTTTGATGGGTTTATCGAAAGAAATAAAAAGAATATAAATAATAAGATAATCTTGTTTGATCTGGTTAATTTTTTCATTTTATTAAGAAATTCCCAAAAAATAAGCAATATTAGACAATTATCTAGTTTTATCAAAGGAGTAGAAATATTATTTAACTTAATTCATTGTCATTTTAATATTTTTTTCCATAGAATTCATTGCTAGTTTTTTATTTTAGTTTATCTATAATAATATAAGTTAAATATTAATATTTTTAAGTTAGTGC
>NZXH01000058.1 GCA_002701885.1 Rhodospirillaceae bacterium
ATTTTCTATCAACTTCCTTGACTTAAGACTTTATGGGTCATAATTTGCCATTGCTAAGTTTTTGTTGTAAGAATTGCTATTTCTATATTAAATTTTATATGGCAAAAATACTTAGCATTAATTAATTTCTATTCGAGGAATATTTTATGAGTACATCTGGTAATGGACAAGTTGAGCTAAAAGGCCTAGTTAAATCATTTGGTGAAACTCAAGCGGTAGATGATGTCACTTTAACTATACCTGATGGTGCTTATTGTTGCATGATTGGTCCATCTGGGTGTGGAAAAACTACTATATTAAGAATGATTGCAGGACATGAAGAGCCTACTGCAGGTGAAGTATTAATAGGTGGAGAACAAACTGCTGGTTTAGAGCCTGTTCAACGAGGTACATCTATGATGTTTCAGAGTTATGCGCTTTTTCCTCATCTGACTGTTGCAGACAATGTATCATTTAGTTTGCGAGTTAAAGGTGTAGATAAAGACGAGCGACGAAAAAGTGCTATGGGGGTTTTGGATACTGTTAAAATGACACATTTAGCTGACAGATTGCCTGCTCAATTATCTGGCGGCCAGCAGCAAAGAGTAGCTTTAGCAAGGTCTTTAATTACAAATCCTAAGGTTCTTCTTTTAGATGAACCTTTGTCAGCTTTGGACGAATTTTTACGCTTACAGATGCGTGAAGAATTGAGAAGGTTACAAAAAGAAATTGGAATTACATTTATTCACGTTACTCATACTCAGCCTGAAGCGTTAGCTCTTGCAGATATGATTGTTGTAATGGATCAGGGTGTTATTGACCAGGCTGGTACTGCTCAGGAAATTTATACAACGCCTGAGACATCCTATGTTGCAGAATTCATGGGAGGTTGGAACGTATTCAAAGGCGATATAAAAAAGATAAACGGTAAAGACGCCGAGGTAACTGGTAGTGATGGAGCTAAGTACCTGATTCCATCAAATAACCTTCAAGAAGGCTCATCAATTAGTTTTTCTGTAAGAAGAGATAAAGTGATTATTTCTAGGGACAAAGGTAACTCTGATTCAATAAACACCCAATCTGGTACAGTGCACTCAATTGAATATCAAGGAACATGGGTCAAAATAACTATGGCAAAAGAAAATGGTGAGTTGATTGTAGCTAATTCAGATGAAAAAGATTACTTTAAAGATCCAGTTGATATGGGAGATAAAATTTCAGCTAGCTGGCAGTCTAAAGATTTACATTTGTTAAAGAAATAAATATCTTTTTTATATGTGATCTAGTTTTTTTCCTTCTACAAGTTTATTTTTCGTCATCGGGCTGAACATTGCATATTCCTGGGCCATAGTCTTTTTTGCCTGTGGGTTTATGAAAGTGTATTGCCATTTGTTGTAATGGTACGTCTCTTATAACAAAAGAAATAGTCGTTTTCTCGAAATACCAGGAATATTGTTCTGTAAAATTCCAACGAGTATTATGACACTCTTTCCAATGTTTTGTTGGTGGTCCATAAATTTTATTAAGTTTTTTAAATAGCATATCAAATAATTTTGTTTTGCTTTTATTGTTGTCAAAAAAAATACCATTAAATCCTTTTTCTATTGAAATGCCATACAACCTTCCATTTTTTTGATTTTCACAAAGCCAAATTTCCCAAGGTTCATTTTTTATTTTTATTTGTATAGAGTATTTAAAGTAGCAATATCCAATTTTAAAACCTTTTGATTTGATATATTTGGGAATTTTTGAGTTGCTAATTATTTCATTAACTTTCATGTCCCAGTATATATTTTCTATAGGTATTGAATCTGAAATATCTAATAATTTCTCAATTCCTATTGGTTTATTTATGTCATAGTTGTTGGATCCCAACACAGTATTATTGGCTATAACTATGGATGAAATAATAAAAATAGAGGTAGTTTTTATGAGAAAATTCACAATTTTCCTTAAAAAAATCATTTTTAGTGTAAAAAAATCTTGCATGATCATGATAAATGCTAACAATAAACCTTAGATTTTCTAAAAATCAAGTTTTTAGAAAGCTAGCATGTCTGGGCCGGTGGGCCCTCTGGTTTAGATGTGTTTTTCTCGAGAAACTATAGATAAAGGTTATTATGGGATGAGTGAAATTACTAAGAAAGTTAATTCAAAAGTCAGTCGTCGTTCTGTGCTTAAGGGTACAGCCGCTGCTGCAGGTGCTGCTGTTGGAACAGGTGCTATATCTGGTTTTCCAACAATTTGGGCACAAGAAAAAATCGTTTTAAGAAGTGTTGGTTCAGGTGTGTCTCACATTGAGCCATGGCAAAAACAAGCTGAGAAAGATTTAGGAATTAAAGTTGAGATGACAGCTCTTGGTTTTGATGGAATTCAAAACAGGATTTTAACTCAGCCTAAGTCCTTTGATATTGCTGAGCCAGCTGGTAACCAAATGAGAAGAATTTGGGGTTCTCCAGCTGCCAAATTGCAACCTATTGAGATCAAAAAGTTAAAGTATTGGGATGAGTGCATCGGAATGTACAAAAGCTCAATGAAAACTTGGTCTGATGCAAAAATTGGTGATGGACAACATCCGGCTAAAGTTCTTTATAACCCAGGTAAAAAGAAAGCAAATAAATTTACTAAGGCTGGTGGGAGTGATTATTTAACTTTTATGCCTACTGTTCATAATGCTGATACCTTAGGTTATAGAAGAGACCTAGTTGGTTATGAAATAGATACTTGGGCTGAAATGTTAAATCCAAAATGGAAAGGTAAAGTTTGCCTTCAAGCTTTCCCAGATATTTGCATGATGGATTTGGCTATGGCTATAGAAGCTAAAGGAATGATCAAATATGGCAATAAAGGAAATATGACAAAAGATGAAATTGATAAAACTTTTGTTATTCTTAATGATCTAAAAAAGCAAGGTCACTTTAGAGCTTTTTGGACAACCTTTATGGAGTCAGTTAACTTCATGACTAATGGTGAAGCTGTGATTCAATCCATGTGGTCTCCTGCTGTTACTTTAGTTCAAACACAAGGGATAGACGTTGTCTATGCTGATCTTAAAGAAGGATATCGTGGTTGGACTATTGGTAACGTTTTAGCTGGTCATCTAAAAGGTAAGAAATTGGATGCTGCGTACGAACTTCTTAACTGGCAATGGGCTGGATTTCCTGGTGCATTGTTTGGAAGACAAGGTTACTATGCTCCAACTCCAGAACGTACTAAAAAGTTTATGTCAGCTGATGAGTATGCTTATTGGATTGACGGTAAACCTACTAAAGATGGTATTACTAGTCCATTTGGTGGTCCTTTGGCTAAACCAGGTGCTGTTCGTGACGGTGGTTCATATAAGAACAGAATGGGCAATATTGCTGTTTGGAACTCTGAGTACGATGAATTTGCGTATCTTGTTAAGAAATGGTCTGCATTTCAAGCTGCTTAGTTTTTTTGTAAAAAAAATTAGGGGAGTGTGTTGCCACACTCCCCTTTTTTGTTTATGANTATTATTTTNNAATNTGTATNTATGGTGAGTAATGACAATTCAANCNCAAAATAAAGAANCNGAGACCAGTAAANTATCTGAAATANTTTCAAAATATTCNGCCTACTTTCAAGCNTCTCCCTTAGTTATAGTTCTTNTNCTGTTTGCGNTAGTTCCTGTAGNTATAATTCTTATGTACAGTGTNTTTGTTTTTGATGGNTTTGTTACTAGNCCTGGTTTTACTTTTACAAATTATTTTGAATTTTTTTCAGANTGGTCTTCTTTATTNAATCTTTGGCATACTNCAAGAATATTTNTAATTACTTGGGTAATAACTTTAGTTTTAGGTTTCANTATATCATATTTTCTTGTTTTTGATTTAATTTCATTCAGAGTTAAAGTTTTTTTCTTCCTTTTAACTGTTGTTCCTTTTTGGACTTCAGGAGTTGTTAGAATGACATCTTGGATTCCTTTTTTAGGTTCAAAGGGTATACTTAATTCCTTACTTATCAATATTGGTTTAGTTGATGAGCCTGTTCAGTTTCTCCTTTTTTCAGAATTTGCTGTGATNGTATCATATGTNCATATGTTTACATTATTTATGGTTGCTCCACTTTTCAATGTTATGGCCAGGATAAANCCTANNTTAATTGAGGCNGCTAANGACCAAGGAGCANCAGGATTTCAAATTTTACGGTTNATAATTATACCNATGAGTAAGCCTGGGATAATTATNGGAACAATTTTTATTGTNGCTNTAGTNGCTACAGATTTTACAGCAATCAGAATTTTGAGTGGNGCTCANTCTGGAAGTNTAGCCAATAGNGTTTCTGTAGCCTTTTTTAATGGTTTTTACCCTATAGCAGCTGCNCAATCTGTAATTTTGNTGGNTCTACTNCTTNTGTTTGTGGGNGGCTTAATGAGAGTTGTTGATATTAGAAAACAAATGTANATATGTGGATTAGAATTTAAATGATTAGTTTCTGGAAAAATAGCACGACACCAATGAAGTTAAGAGGCGCAGTCTTTTTTATTTTTATTATATTTTTATATGGGCCGCTTGTAACAATTGGATTTTTGGCATTTCAAGGTCCTGAGGGTGGGCTTACTTTTCCTATGAAAGGTTTCTCACTTTATTGGTTTAAGCAAGTTATTCTTCCTGATTATCTTTTTGATTTTAGATTGCCTTGGTTAAGATCTTTTGTATTAGCAATCATTGTAATGATAATTACAATTGTTATTTCTTTCATGGCTGGTCTTGCTTATAGAAGAGGTTTTAAAGGCTCAAATTTAGTTTTCTATGGTGTAATAGGTAGTCTTATTGCTCCGCCATTTCTAATTAGTCTCGGTATCGGTCTTGGATTTGCTAATTTAGAGTTGTTATCAACATGGTACTCAGGTGGATTAGGCGCCCATTTAACATGGTCACTTCCATTTGGTGTTTTAATTATGTTAGCTATTTTTGCTAGATTTGACCCATCAATCGAAGAGGCCGCAACTGACTTAGGAGCGACTAGTTGGCAGAGACTTAGGTTTGTAATTTTTCCGATTGTTCTTCCAGGTCTTATAGCTATTGGGTTATTTGGTTTTACATTATCATATGATGAATTTGCGAGAACAAGTCTTGTTGCTGGAGGCGACAATACTTTGCCTGTAGATATGGTTTCAGCTACTGCAAATGCAGCCCGTCCTGATCTTTATGCTGTAGGAACTCTTACGACAATTTTCTCTTTATTTGTTATCGTATTAGCTTTTGGGGTTGTATATCTTCTAGAAAAAAGGAGAGGCATATTCTCAGCTGCAACTGGTGTGGGAAGTGACGAGACCGAAGACTACACCAAATCATTGCATTAGCTTATTTAGGATTTTTTGCCTTATTTAAGTGATTTTTTCATTTTCTAATCATATTATTTCTGTCATTTTTTTACTAATAAATTCACAAAAAACTTGCCCTAAATTTGCTTAAATCATGAAATTACCTTTAATATCCAAAAAAAATTAAAAAAACTATAATTTTAGACATGACTCTAGTTGACAGTGAACTCTAACTTACGGGATAGTATAAGTAATGGGCAATCCATAAGAATNCAGAAATTATGGTTTGTATTGAAAAATAATTTGTCTAGGGAGATATGTAAATGTCCTATCGTTTAGGTGTTGATGTCGGCGGTACTTTTACTGATTTACTTCTAGTGGATGAAAAAACTGGTGAAACTAAAACTGCAAAAGTTCCTTCTACACCAGATGACTCATCACGAGGAGTTTTAAATGGGATTGAAAAAGTCTGTGCAGAAGCAGGTGTTGATCCAAAACAAATAACAAATGTTATGCACGGAACAACCGTGGCAACAAATACAGTCTTAACGAATGCNGGAGCAAAAGTTGGTCTTATAACAACAAAAGGTTTTGGCCAAGTTCTTCAAATAGCTAGATCTTTTGTGCCTGGTGGTTTAGGTGGTTGGGTTATATTCAATAAAACTGACCCTTTAGCACCTTTAGAATGCACTATAGAGGCAGAAGAAAGAGTAGGAACAAAGGGTGATATAGTTTCACCAATTGACCTAGATGACTTNGAAGAAAAACTGAAAAAACTTAAAAGCAAATATGANAT
Source organism: Rhodospirillaceae bacterium (assembly GCA_002701885.1). Taxonomy (GTDB): domain Bacteria; phylum Pseudomonadota; class Alphaproteobacteria; order SHVP01; family SHVP01. The sequence goes on from NZXH01000058.1 coordinate 6,063, forward strand.
TGAGGCTTTAACTATTTCATTTATTAATTCCTTTGCTAATGGAGCCCACGAAGTGAAAGCTAGAAAAGTGGCTCAAAAAATATTTAATAATATACCTATTTCTATATCTTCTGAGGTTATACCAGAAATGCAAGAGTATGAAAGAACTGAAACTACAGTTGTTAATTCATACATTAGACCAGTTGTTTCAAAATATATGCGTAATTTGCATAACGAGACAAAAAAGAGAATGAAGGATGTTCAGTTGCATGTTCTTAGATCTGATGGCGGACTGGCTTCAGTTGAAGCTGCAGAGAATGCCCCAGTGAACCTTTTGATGTCTGGCCCTGCAGGAGGTGTAGCAGGAGCTATATGGATTGCTGAAAAGGCTGGTTTTAAAAATCTACTTACTTTTGATATGGGTGGAACATCAACAGATGTTGCTTTGGTTCAAAACAGTTCTCCATTAAAACGAAGAGAGACAAGAGTGGCAGATGTTACCGTGCGTGCTTCTTCAATTGATGTTCGTACCTGTGGTGCAGGAGGAGGTTCAATAGCGTACTCGCCTGAGCTTACTAAATCATTAAGAGTTGGGCCTCAATCTGCTGGTGCTGTTCCAGGTCCAGCTGCATATGCAAAAGGTGGTGAAGAACCTACTGTTACCGATGCAAACGTTGCACTAGGATATTTACCTTCATCATCAAAATTAGGTGGTGATATGGTAATTGACTCTGGTTTAGCTAAGAAATCAGTTAAAAAGATAGCTACAGCCATGAACTTAAAAGTAATGGATGCTGCAGAAGGTATTTATAACATTGTAAATGAAAACATGTTTGGTGCTCTTAGGCTAGTTTCCGTGGAGCAAGGTCATGATCCAAGAGATTTTGCTCTTATTGCATTTGGTGGGGCAGGTCCTTTACATGCAAATGCACTTGGCAAACTTACAGGCTCATGGCCTGTTATTATTCCTCCTGGTCCAGGAGTTCTCTGTGCATATGGAGATGCAACAACTCGAGTGAGGAATGAGGCTTCTCGTTCATTCATAAGAACATTTCCTCAAACATCAGATAAAGAAGTTAGTAAGATACTTAAAGAACTGGCTGAACGTTCTGCTAAAGAACTAGATGCTGAAGGTGTTAGTAGGAAAGACCAGACTACAACTTATGAAATAGATGTTCGCTATCATGGGCAAGGATTAGTTCTTACAATCGAGTCTGATGCTAAAAAGTTTTCTAAGGGTGGTTTGAAAGCTATAGCAAAAGAATTTGATAAAATGCATGAACAAATGTATACCTTTGCTCTAGATCATGATCAAGAGCTTGTAAATTTACGTGCTATACAACAGGGTAAACCTACTAAGGTTAAAGCTGAAAAAGTTGGTAAAGGTTCAGGAGAGCCTAAAGAGGCTGTTATTGAGACAACTAATGTTTTTGTTGATGGTAAAGATAGGAAAGCTAAGATTTATGATCGTTCATTGCTTAAATCTGGTCATTCTATTGCAGGTCCAGCAATTGTGACTGAAATGGATTCGACTACCTTAATCTTGCCTGGTCACGTTGGAAGAGTAGATAGTTTTGGTAATATTTTAATTACTCCTTCAAAAGGCATAAAAAAGTCATCATCTTCAAGCAGATCTTCTAAGAAGAAGGCTTCTATGAAAAAGTCTTCTAAGAAAAAGGCTGCTAAGAAAAAGGCCCCTAAGCGTAAGGCTGCAAAAAAAGCACCAAAACGTAAGGCTGTTAAGAAAAAGGTAGCTAAGAAAAAAACTAAATCTAAGAAATCTAAATCTCGTAAGCGATAACTGGGAGAACTGATAAATGACTGCTAAAATTATTCAAGGTAATAACAAAAAATTTAACAAGGTAAAATTAGACCTTGTAACACTCGATTTAATTGAAAATGCATTAAAAAATGCTAGGTGGGAAATGGACGCTGTTTTGTTCAGAACTGCTATGTCTCCGGGCATTAGAGAACAGCACGATGAATTTCCAATGATAGCAAATAATGATGGGAAAATGGTTGTTGGTCAATTTGGTTCGTTTATTTATGGCTTTATAGAGGGCTATGAGGGAACTATTGAGGAAGGTGATATCTTTCTAACAAATGATCCATATAGTTGTAGAGGTGCGATTAGTCATCTTCCTGACTGGCTAGTTCTGATGCCAATTTTTAAGGATCATAGAGTTATAGCTTGGTCAGCCATGTTTGGTCACATGACTGATGTAGGGGGTAAAGTGCCAGGGAGTCTTCCAGTGGATGCAAACCAGATTTATGAAGAAGGTATCATGATTCCGCCTACCAAAATATACAAAAAGGGTAAACTTAATTCTGAAATATTAGAGTTGATTCTTCATAACTGTCGTTTGCCTGAATGGAACCGAGCTGACTTTAATGCATTAATTGCAGCTTTACGAATAGCTGAGAAAAGATGTATTGAGATTGCTGAGCGATTTGGTGATGATAATTTCATTGAAGCAATGGAACAAATGCTTGATAGAAATAAAAGAGCTATGAGTGCTATTATTGGAATGTTTGTCCCAGAAAAGAAAGCTTACTTTGAAGATTACATATGCGATGATGGCATTGGTATGGGGCCATATAAAGTAGCATGTACCTTACATAGAGATAAGAATGGTGTCGCTGTATTTGATTTTGAAGGAACAGATCCTCAATCTATGAGTTCAGTGAATTTTATGCTTAACGAAGAAATGTTTAAAATGTTTCTTGGTGCATTCACAATAAATATCTTTGATCCACAGATATTATTTAATGATGGTTTCTATGACTTAGTTGATGTGAGAATTCCTGCTGGAACAATCCTAAAACCTATGAAGCCTGCCTCTTTATCATCCAGAACTCATATGTTAGGGAGAATATTTGATATAATGGGTGGTTTATTAGGACAAGGCGCGCCTGATGCCCTTAACGCTGCTGGTTTTTCAGATAGTCCACATTTTATGTATTCAGGATATGATAAGCATGGCGAATGGTTTCAACTATATCAGATAGGTTTTGGTGGTATACCAGGAAGGCCAGTTGGTGATGGACCTGATGGTCACTCATTATGGCCATCGTTCACAAATGTTCCAAATGAATTTCTTGAAGCTTATTTTCCGTTAAGAATCGATACTTACGAGTCTATAGCTGATTCTGGTGGAGCAGGACTCCACAGAGGAGGTAATGGTATACGATTAGGATATCGTTTTCTTGAACCAGGGGAAATTTCAATTCATGACGATAGGTGGCTAACATATCCTTGGGGTGTAAACGGTGGAACTCCAGGAGGTAGAAGCACTAAAATTCTTCGTAGGGCTGACGGAACTGAGGAATTAATGCCATCAAAGAAAGACCATATTAAGGTTGAAAAAGACGATGTCCTTTTCTTTAACACATGGGGTGGTGGAGGATGGGGAGACCCATTTAAACGCCCAGCCGAAAAAGTTGCAAAGGATGTTGAAAGAGGTCTTGTTTCATCTGATGGAGCTAAAAGATATGGAGTGGTTTTAAATGAAGATGGTTCGGTAGATAATGATGCAACTGAAAAGCTAAGAAAGAAACTTAGTGATAAAAGAGGTGACGTAAAGTTATTTGATTTTGGGTTTGATTCTATTGAAGAATTAAAATCAAGATGTAAAGCTGAAACTAGCTTTGACCCTCCAAAAGCCCCTGTTTTCCAAAAATGGCATCAGGTTGCTGCTCAAAAACTCAGAGAAGCTGCCGAATAATATACCTTGCTTTNTAAACTTAANNTGGCGCCTNTTATTGGCGCCACTTTTTTTTAGNGTTAAATATGTTTANTNCTAAACGNNAAANNTTAGCNAAAAAAATTNGNAATAAAGAGTTTTTTATNGCNCCTGGTGTTTTTGATATGCTNTCTGCTNGATTNGCAGATAAANTNGANTTTNCNGCNTTNTATATGAGNGGTTATGGTNCNGTTGCATCATANTTGGGNCTNCCTGATGCNGGNTTAGCNTCNTANAGAGANATGTTNNACAGGGTGCAAACNATNGCTGNTGGAATTTCTAAACCNTTAATAGCNGATGCAGATACAGGTTANGGTGGTCTTTTAAATATAGCTCAAACAATAAANGGNTANGAACTNTCNGGTGCNTGTGCNTTACANATNGAAGACCAANTNAANCCTAAAANATGTGGTCATANAAAAGGTAAAGAACTTGTTTCTATAGATGAGATGTGNANGAGNTTAAANGTNGCNTTAGATTCNAGAGTNGATGAAAACTTTTTGATNATTGCNAGAACNGATAGCCTTTCAGANGAGGGGATTTCTAGNGCATGNAGAAGGTCAGAAGCNTATATTAANACTGGNGTNGATATGCTNTTNGTTGANGGNTATNANACAATNGAAGANATGAANNANNTANNTGANAANTTNAAAGAANTTCCNATTTTAGTTAACCTTTCTGAGTCAGGAAATACTCCNAAACTCAATTCAAAACAGCTTNAAGAACTAGGTTTTACTTTAGCTATTTTTCCTGGAACTGCATTTAGTGCNTCAGCAGCATCNATTCAATCNGTNTANAATAAGCTTTATAGTGATAANTCTTCATCAAATATTTCAGTNCCCCTTTTAAGGGGTTTGGANATGCATAAGNTAATGGGTTTTGAGGANGTGTGGGAATTTGAAAAAAAATGGAAATAATTNATTTTTTGTGTAAAAATATAANTATTTATANTGGAGAAAGTTATGGATAAAAAAAACCTATCAAATGANTATGATAATGCTGGTTATAANAAACGTCTAGGTTTTGGCAATAAACCNGCTCTTATTTTAGTNGATTTCGTTATGGCATATTTTGATCCTNATTCACCTCTTTTTGCNTCNGTTGAAAATAACTTAAAATCTGCAATTAAGGTGCTTGACCAAGCTAGATTATCTAAAATTCCAGTTATATATACTAATGTTGTTTTCCAGAAAGGAGGTTGGAACGGAGGTATGTTTATAGAAAAAGTTCCTGCTCTTCATATGATGGAAGTCGGAGGTGATTTAGGTAAATGGGCAGATGGCTTAGANCCTTTAGATACTGAGTTAGTTATTTCAAAACAGTANCCAAGNGCTTTNTTTGGNACTTCACTNGCATCATCATTGAATGCAGCAAAAATTGATACACTCATAATNACAGGTGTAACTACCTCTGGGTGTATAAGAGCAACATGTATAGATACTGTTTCATATGGCTTTAGACCAATAATCGTTGAAGATGCAGTTGGAGATAGAGATGAGAGGCCGCATGAAGCNAATCTTTTTGATATGAATGCAAAGTATGGTGATGTGGTTAGNGAAGAAGAAGCGATTGANTATTTAAAACAAATTTANTAATTTAAAAAAGGGATNTATTATTTTGAGTAAATTAGATAAACAAATTAGAGTTGTAGCTGATAATGTAGTAGAACAGTCAAAGCAAGTCTTAAATATAATAGCAAGTGAAGGTGTTGCTATTATTCCTTTAGATGTAGCATACGCTATTGTGGGTAATTCAAAAAANTCTATTGAGACTATTTTTAAATGTAAAAATAGATCATTTGAGAAGCCATCTGGTATGTTNTCTAATTATGATCTATTAAAAGAAATACAGNTGATTGATNCATGGAAACATGATATTATTAAGGCTGTAATTTTNGATAATAATTTACCTATGTCTACTGTTGCTCCTTTNAAAAAAGATCATCCTATGTTTAAAAATGTTGATAGTTGGGTCCTTAAAAATTCTACAAAGATAGGAACGCTTGATATGCTTCTTAATGCAGGAGAATTTCATAATGAAATGACTAAACAATCAATGGAAATGGAAATGCCTGTTTTAGGTTCATCGGCAAATACNTCTCTAACNGGGTCAAAGTATAACTTAGATGATATAGATCCTCCTGTTATAAATGCTGGAGATATTCTTATTGATGGTGGTACATCAAAATACGAAAATGAAAAGGGGAGGTCCTCAACAATTATTGACTTCGGTAATTTTGAAACAATCAGAATTGGAGTTTGTTACGATAAAATCAGAGATATATTTTCTAAATTTGGTGTTGATTTAAGAGAGGATACAGAATAGCTAAATTACTCTGCTGCTGAAGCTACAGATGCTGCTTTTTTTCTCTCTTGGGATATCCACCATTGAGAAATTCTTCCTCCAAGTTTCTGTCCAGTATATCCTTCTGCAATTAGCACTGCTTCCCTTACTTTATTAATACTTATTCCTGTTTCATATCCAGCGTCGTTAAGCATGAAAGCAAGGTCTTCNGTCGCTANATTTCCAGCTGCACCTGGTGCAAATGGGCAGCCNCCTAGGCCTCCTAGAGAAGTATCAAANTCTGTAACGCCAATTTTTAGAGCAACCCAAGCATTAATTAAGCCAAGAGCTCGAGTATCGTGGAAATGAACAATTAAATTTTCAGCGCCGAACTTTTTCGCAGCAGAACTAACAAGTTCTTCAACTAATGCTGGACCTCCGGATCCAATTGTATCTGCTATAGCAATTTTGTCAGCACCTAATTGAAACATTTTATCAGCCAACTGAATAACAGTATCTATAGGAACATCTCCCTCATACGGGCAGCCAAGTGCAGTTGAAATATAGGCTCTTGTATCTAAACCATCACTTTTGGCAATTTTAATAATTTTTCCTAAGTTAGTTATAGCATCCGATAATGACATCCTAATATTTGCAAGATTCATTTTTTCAGTGGACGCCAATGCAATTGCAATAGATTTTGCACCAGACTCAACTGCTCTTTCATAACCTTTATGATTAAATAATAATGCTGAATAATATAAATCGTCCCTCTTTGGTAAAGATTTAAATAATTCAGATGAATCACTCATTTGAGGAACTGCTTTAGGTGATACAAAAGAAGCAGCTTCAAAAGATTTTACACCTGCTTCAATTAATGCTTTTGCTATTTCTAGTTTTCCATTAGTTGGAACAAACTTTGGTTGGATTTGAAGCCCATCTCTCAGACCTACTTCGTTTATTAAAACTTTTTTACCCATGATTTAGTTTCCCTATGCAATAATACCTTGATTTCGAAGGTTTTTTATATCTTCTTCATTTTTTTGTAAAAAATCTCTTAAAATTTCATCTGTGTGTTCTCCAAGTTTAGGAGGTGACTCCCAAGTATCTGTATGGTCATCTAGTTTAACAGGGTTTCCTGGTGCTTTAAATGATCCTCCATCTACATGAGGTATATCAACAACCATTTCTCTAGACAATACTTGCGGATCTTTAAGTGCGTGTTCAAAATCGTTAACGGGTGCATGAGGAATTCTAGCTGCTTCAAGTTTTTCTAGCCAAAATTCAGCTGGTTTAGTTTTAAAATGACTTTGAACACATTCTTCTATTTTTTGTTTGTCAACAAATCTACCAGGTTGTGTTTTATATTTTTCCTGTTTTAAAAAACTATCATTAAGTAGTTCAGCTAAAGAGTGATAAAAGTTATCTGTTATAATAGCTAAAACAACAGAAAGAGTTTGAGTTTCAAAAACATTATAGGGTACATGAACAAAATGTGAATTACCTATACCATAGGGATTCTCATCAGATAAAAAGTACATTGTGGCCATATAATTGAGCATTGAAATCTGCCCATCTAACATTGCTACGTCAACATGTTGGCCTCGGTTTGTGAATTTTCTTTGGTGAAGAGCTGCTAATATTCCTATAGCACCAAAAATTCCACCACCTAAATCTCCTATAGGGATTCCAGCTCTAAATTGAGAAGTTTCTCTAGTGCCAGTAATAGACATTCCTCCACCAGTTGCCTGAGCAACCATATCAAAAGATGGCCTCTTATTATATGGTCCTGTTTCACCGAATCCAGTAACAGAGCACGTTATAATTTTAGGATTAATTTTTGAAAGTGTTTTATAATCAATTCTTAATTTTTCTGGCACACCTGCAGAAAAATTATTAAATACTATGTCAGCTTTCTCAACCATTTCATAAAAAAGTTGTAATCCTTCTTCTTTTTTAAGGTCAATACAAACACTCTTTTTTCCTCTATTTAATGTTAAATAATATGAGCCCATACCATGCATCGAGTTTTTTGGGTCTTTAGCTTGTAAGGCTCTAGTTCCTTCACCTCTAATAGGTGGTTCTATCTTAATTGATTTTGCTCCAAGGTCAGTAAGTATCATAGCACCATAAGGACCAGATAACATGTGAGTGAGGTCAAGCATTACGACATCCTCAAGTGCCTTCATTTTTATCTCCATTATTATTTTTTTGATACATATCTGATATCCTAGTATTTAGTTGTCTTTTTGGAAACAAATTTTGATTAAAAAATTAAAAATTTTTGATTTTATTTAAATATCAATAACATTTTGTTGCACTTTCAATTTATAATGAAATAAAATGGTAATCAATAAAATTTTAAAAAAAGGAAAAAGCCATGTCAGACTCTTATAAATCTGCTTCATACGGTGATTTCGGTATTGGTTTCGGAGAAAGGTCGGCAGTTGTGGTTGTTGACTTTCAAAAAGCTTTCACCGACTCTCAATATCCATTGGGAGGTTTTGAACATATACACAATGCAGTTGAAGAAACTGCAATGTTGCTTGAAGTTGCTAGATCAAAAAATATACCCATAGCTAGTTGTTTTTCTGGTTATGATTCTGAAAAAGACATGCCATACTGGAAAATTGGGGCAGTAAGAGAGCAGTTTTTCTTTGATCACCCAGGAATGGAGCTAGATAAAAGGATATATAACCCAAAATATGATTTTGCATTTTCTAAACCAGCACCCTCAATTTTTTTTAATACTCCCTTAGTTACTTTTTTAACTAAACAACAAATTGACACGGTAATTGTGACTGGTTGCACTACTTCAGGGTGTGTAAGAGCTACAGTAATTGATAGTTTTTCTTGGGGCTATAGAACTATTATTCCTGAATCATGTGTTGGTGACGCTGAAGAGGGTCCGCATAATGATAATTTAAGGGATGTAGGTAGGCGTTATGCAGATGTAGTTAGTAGATTAGATGTAGAAAATCATTTTAAGAAAAATATTACATAATTTTATCTATTTAATAATTCATTTAGGTCGTCAGGCGTATCTATATCAAATAAAATCGAGCTATCATTAACTTCTTTTGAAATAGTCCTTTGTAGATTGTTGTTAATTATGTCCTTACCGCCATGATCTTCTGTAAGTTTAGCTAAATCATTGAAGTAAAAACTCCCAAAGAGTACTGGGTTTCCTGTTTTTCCTCTATATTTTAAAATACAGATATTATTATTTTGGTTAAAAGAATTTATCAAAATATTTATATTTTTAAATTTAGTTTGAGGCATATCTCCTAATAAAATAATAACACCATCTGTATTTTTTGATAATGACTTTATACCTGAACTAATGCTATTTCCCATTCCATTGGAATAATTTGTACTCTTAGTATATCTAACTGGTAGATTTTGCAGTACATTTTTAATTTTTTCTTCTTCATGACCAGTAACTACAACAATATCGTCAACATTACTTTTTAAAGTTTCTTTGACAATTATTGTAATTATTTCCTCCTTGTTAATTATTTCTAAAAGTTTATTCTTACCTAGCATTCTTGAAGATTTACCAGCTGCTAAAATTAGTGCAGAGATATTTTTTTTAATTAAATTAGATATTTTAATTCTCCTCTCTTGGTTGTGGCCTAGAGGAAATTTCCTTAAGCAAACCTCCAACACCAAGAGATTGTATATCTTTAGATTTAATATTGAGCCCAGACAAGATTCTCCATAGAACCCAGTCAAAACCATTAAGTTTGGGAGATTTTGCACAACTAGGTATTCCTATGATTGTAGTGTTTTTGACCCTACCTAATAATAGTAGATTCCCTGGGTCTACTGGCATACCAAAGTGATCTATTCTACCACCAGATATTTTAATCCCCATAGGAACAACATCCGATCTGTCTATTATTGCTGATGCTCCATAAATTAGTATAGGGTTGCATTTTTGTTTGAGTAAATTTTTTATAGATATTGCTATTTCGTTTTCATTATGCTCACTTACTATTTCTTTACTAATCGAGCTTCCTAATGATAGTAATCTAGTTTTAATTACGTTACTTGTTTTGTGCTGGTTTTTTGCTTCATTATGAGCATATTTTGTATAAATAATTCCAATTTTATTTTGTTTTAACTTATGTACTTTTAGTTTGCTAGAATTTTTATATACATAACTTTGTACTTTATTTATATATTTTAATTTAGTTGCGAAAGGTATTATTTTTATTGTTGCAATCATTTGGTTCTTTTTTACTAATGACCACATAGGTAGTGTTGCGATAGTTATTGATTCATGAATAGTGTTAATTTTATCAATAATTTTATCAGGAATTTCTAATACTCCATTATATTTTGAGTATAGGTTACATCTTCCTGTAAATGCTTGTTTTTTATATATATTTTTACTAATTATTGAATTAGCAATAATATCTGCTGCCTTATTTTCTGTTATTTCATCTTTATCAAGTTTCCCTACTAAAATATTTTCCAATTTTAATTCTGATAATTTTTTTAAATCTAATTTCGAAATTATTTGACCTTTTTTTAGTTTTCCATCTCTAATTTTTATGGAATGAGCTAAAACACAACCTAGAGAATTGCTTATATTGGTTCTTTTAAATTTCATTTTAATTTTTTTTATTTCTTAGATGGTCAGTCATTTGTGCAATTATTGAAATAGCTATTTCTTCTGTTGATATTGCACCTAACGGTAAGCCTACTGGGGCATTTATTTTTTTTATGCTATCTTTACATAATCCTATATTAGTTAACCTCTTAACTCTTTTCTCGTGGGTTTTTTTACTACCAAGAGCGCCAATATAAAAAGCTTTTGATTTTAATGATTCAATCAAAGCTGGTTCATCTAATTTTGGATCGTGAGATAGAGTTACAATAGCTGTTCGACTATCAATTGAAATACTTTTTAACGCTTCATCAGGCCATTTAGAAATTTTTGTTATTTTATTAAACTCTTGTGAATTAAGAAAGCTTTCTCTAGGGTCAATTAAAACTATATCATATCCTAATATAGATGCAATTTTGATTAACGAATTAGCAATATGAACTGCACCAATTATTACTAGTTTAAGTCTAGGATTAAAAACATTAAGGAATAGTTCGCTGTCTTTATAATTTATAAGTATACTTTTATCTTTATCTAATGCTTCTATGCATTTATTTTTAATCTCAGGTTCTAAGTATTCACTATTACTTTCTTCATCAGGTATATAAAAAAGATCTTTTTGTAAGTTTAAGTTCCTTACTAAAACAAATGAATTATTTCTCTCCCTTAGAAATAAAATTTTTTTTAGTGTGTCTACTTTCATTCAAGGCACTCTACATAAACAGTTATATTTCCTCCACATGCAAGACCTACTTCCCATGCCTTGTCATTTGTTACTCCAAATTCTAATTTTCGAGGTTTTTTATCTTTCATGGATTTTAAAGCATTTTCTATTACTTCACCCTCTATACAGCCACCTGAAACAGATCCAAAGAATTTACCATTTTCTTCAATTATCATATAGCTTCCTACTGGGCGCGGGGAGGACCCCCAAGTTGAAATCACTGTTGCTATTGCAACTCCTGAGTTATTTTCTGCTACCTTATTTACTG
>NZXH01000001.1 GCA_002701885.1 Rhodospirillaceae bacterium
TGCACTTGCCAAGAAAGCAGGGGAAATATGGGATGACGCAGAAGAATTAGGGCGAAAGGCTGCAATTAAAAGAGGAAACAAAATTACCTATTTTGACGCAAACACTGTAAAAGAAATGAAAAAAATTACGAAAATAATTTCTAAAAAATGGATTAAAAATTTAAATAAAAAAAATAAAAATGGGGATCAAATTTATAAAGATGCATCTGAATTAATCCGAAAATATAGTGAGTTAAATTAATGGTATGCTGAAAAAATCAGATTTTATCTCCATAAATAATCTCAATAAAAAAACTGCAGAAATTTTTGCGATCGTAGGCGGCATTTTTTTATGTTTAATAATATTTATAGTCTGTGCAAATGTTTTTACTAGAAAAATATACTTACCAATTCCAGGTGATGTTGAGATAGTTGAATTAATAATCTGTGTAACAATCTTTTTTTTTCTACCGTATTGTCAGATTACAAAAAGTAATATTAAAATAATAATTTTTAGCAAACTTTTTCCAGAAAAATTAAATAGATTATTAGATTTATTTGGTATTATTTTCTTTACAATTTTTGCTATATTATTGGCCTGGAGAATGTTCTTAGGAGGAATCGATTTTTATAACTATAATGATTCTACAATGGTACTAAATATTCCAAGATTTATATTTTTCTTCCCAATAACTGCTTCATTGATTGTTTTGATCTCTACATGCTTTTTAGAAATATATTCATACGTATATGATTATTATGATAGATGAACCAACAATAGGATTTATTTTTCTCCTAATACTTATCGCTTTAATCATACTTAGGTTTCCAATATCTATTGCTCTTATTACTTGTGGTATTGCTGGAACAGTAACACTTTCAGATTGGCAACCAGTTTTAAGCCAACTTAAAACTTTAGCTTTTTATCGCTTTTCTTCTTTTGAACTTTCAATAATACCCCTTTTTATTTTAATGGGACAATTCGCTCAAAAAGCTGAACTATCTTCCATTCTTTTTAAATCATTTAATGCATGGTTCGGCCATAAAAAAGGTGGCTTAGCAATAGCAACTATAGCTTCATGCGCTGGATTTGGTGCAATCAATGGTTCATCTATTGCAACAGCTTCCTCTATGTCACAAATAGCATTACCTGAAATGAGGAATAATAATTACTCAAACTCTATTTCAACGGGGTCTCTTGCTGCTGGGGGAACTCTCGGAATTTTAATTCCACCATCGGTAGTTCTTGTTATTTACGCTATTATTGCAGAACAAAATATAACTTATATGTTTGCAGCAGCATTTATTCCAGGACTTTTAGCTGTTCTTGGGTATATTCTAACAGTTTATATCTATGTAAGAGTTAGGCCTAACTCTGCTACAATTGAAGAAAAAAAAAATATTTCCGAGCGATTAATAGCTTTAAAAAATCTTATACCTTTATTTTTGATATTTTTAATTGTAATTGGAGGTATATATTCTGGTATTTTCATACCCACCGAAGCAGCCTCTATTGGAACAGCTCTAACTTTTTTAATGGCTCTTTTTTTTAAAAAATTAAACTTTGTTAAATTTAAAGACAGCATACTCCAAACAGCTAAATTATCTGGTATGATATTTCTAATTCTTCTAGGAGCAGATATTTTTAATTCATTCCTGGGAAGAAGCATGCTTCCTCAGGAATTAGGGGAATTTATTACCTCATTAGGGCTACCACCCATCGGGATCCTAATTTTAATATTAATTATTTATCTAATTTTAGGATTATTTTTAGAAAGCCTATCTATGGTCCTTCTAACTATTCCAATTTTTTTTCCAATACTCATGAGTCAAGACTTTGGCATGAGTCCGACTGAAACAGCAATATGGTTTGGAGTGATTATTTTGATTGTAGTTGAGCTTGGATTAATTACACCCCCTTTTGGCCTTAACCTTTTTGTTATTCACAGTATTGCAAGTGATATAAAAATCTCTCAAATTTTTGTAGGTGTAATACCATTCATATTTTCAGACCTAATAAGAATAGTAATAATTATAATATTCCCAACTACAAGTCTTATTCTAGTCAGAATGATAAATTAATATTAGCGAAGTGGGTTTTCATCACTCATATAAATATATACTTCTGAAAATTTACCTTCATTAAGAAAAAATAAATTTATATTTTGAGCCCGCTCTTCTATTCCATCGTACCTTAACCTAAGAGCATTAAATTGAACAGCAATAGACTGACTCTCAACATCAATAATAGGCTTAAAATTTCCATGCCAAATAATATCAAAAGCTGGCAAGAAGTCTGAAAACATTCTCTTTATTTCATTATCTCTACCTCTATGAGTAAGGTTATCAGTTTGAATAGTCAAAGTTGCATCTTGCGCAAAACAGTCCAAAACATTATCTATTTTTTTTAGATCAACATTACCAAAATATGATTTAGTGACAATATTATATAATTCTGTTTCATTTAGTTTATTCATTTGCAACCCCAAATTAATAATAGTTTATGGTGCGGGTGAAGGGAATCGAACCCCCACTCCCCGAAGGGAACCAGATTTTGAGTCTGGCGCGTCTACCAGTTCCGCCACACCCGCTATAATTAACAATAGTTATTAACTTATTGAACAAAAGAGATTAACACAACCTTGCTGAAACAAAAAAGGCCTGCTAAAAAAATGAAATGATAAAAAACCTTTATGATTGGATATTAAGAATGGCTGAGCACAGGCTGTCAGCCCCTATTTTATGTCTAATAGCATTTTCAGAGAGTATTTTTTTTCCAATTCCACCTGATGTAATGCTTATACCTATGATACTAGTCAAAAGGAGCATGGCCTGGATATATGCTGGCTTAACAACTATTTTTAGTTCATTGGGAGGACTGATAGGTTATTTTGTAGGCTATTTCTTTTATGAAAAAATTGGAGTATTAATTGTGCCTGAAAATACTTTAAATCAGTACCAAATCCATTTTAACCAATATGGATTACTAATTATATTAGCCTCAGGTTTTTTACCTATTATACCATTCAAATTATTTACAATTGCATCAGGTTTTTTTGATTTATCTCTGGGTATATTTATAATTGGCTCCATAATTTCAAGAGGACTTAGATACTATTTAATCGCAGGTTTATTATGGAAATTTGGCAAGAGAGTTAGAAATTTTATTGAAACAAATTTAAATTTGTTATTTTTTATATTTGCTTTAATTTTAATTTTTTTATATTTATTATATAGAATGTTTTAAATGGATACTAAATTTAAAGTTTTTGCTTATTTGCTTCTTTCAGTATCAATCCTCACTATTATTATAGTTTTTTGGATAGAATATATTGAAAAAATTCTACCTTGTGAGTTATGTACGTATCAAAGATGGCCATATTTTATTTTAGTACTTTTAAGTATTCTTATGATTCTCATTAAAGATATGAAAAAATTGTTTTATGCTTTCTGTTTTGCTTCATTAATTTTATTTATCAGCGCTCTTCTTGCAATATATCATTCAGGAATAGAGCAAAGTTTATGGTCAGGTTTTTCTACATGCTCAAGCTTAACAAAAATTAATACAAATAGCTTAGCAGAATTAAAAAAATTAATTTTGGAAACCCCAATAATTAGATGCGACGTCATTTCTTGGAAAATATATATTTTTTCTTTGAGTAATATAAATTCTATTTTATCTTTATCCTTGCTTATTATTTGTTTATTATTAAATATAGATTTATATAAAAATAGAAAAAAATTATTTGATAGTTATTTAACATAATTGTATTTAATATAAAGTATAATAATGATATGGAATGAAAAAATGGGCTCAGAAAATACAAAAAAAAATAAAACTGGAGAAAACACACTACCAGGAGATGTGCCTCCAGATGAAATGATTAAAAGAATTATTAGGGTTGATCAGGCCGGTGAATATGGAGCTCAAAGAATCTATGCAGGACAATTAGCTGTAACAAAAAAAAATTCTCTTAGAAAAAAAATTCAAATGATGGCTGATCATGAGAAGGATCACCTAGAAATATTTAATAATTTAATGTTAGAAAGAAAAATAAGACCAACAGCACTCCAACCTGTTTGGCATGTACTTGGGTTTGCTCTTGGAGCTACTACTGCGTTAATGGGCGAAAAATCTGCTATGGCTTGTACCGTTGCAGTAGAAGAAGTAATAGATGAACACTATGCTAAACAGGCAAATTACTTAGGTAATGATGAAAATCAGTTAAGGGAGATAATTTTAGATACTAGGGAAGATGAAATAGAACATAAAAATATTGCCTCAAATAGTCTAGAAAAAATTGAAACTGACCTTCAGCCATTAAGATTTGTTATTAAAAAAGGCACTAAACTAGCTATTTGGCTCTCAGAGAGAATTTAATTAAGAATCAAGGTTCTAATTCTGTATCCCAGTAAAGAAAATCTCTCCAGCTTTCATGAAGGTAATTAGGAGGAAATCGCCTGCCCTTGTTTTGTAGATCATGAGTAGTTGGCATGGAGGGACGTGACATTGGGTGCATTTTACACTCTTTTTCAAGTTTTTTTCCTTTAATAAAGTTACACCTTGAGCATGCAGTAACTACATTATCCCAAGTTGTTTTTCCACCCAAAGATCTAGGGATTAAATGATCAAAAGTTAAATCGTTATTGTCACCACAATATTGACAAACAAAACCGTCGCGTAAAAAAACATTAAACCTTGTAAACGCTGGACGAGTAATTGGAGTTACATAATTCTTCAAAGCAACTACACTTGGAAGTTTTAAAGAGACACTTGGCGAGTGAACCTCCTTATCATATTGAGATACAATATTTACTCTTTCCATAAAAACTGCCTTTACAGCATCGTACCAAGGCCATAGTGAAAGAGGAAAATAATTCAAAGGCTGATAATCGGCGTTTAGGACCAAGGCATTACATGAATTAAGTGAATCAGTCAAATCAAACCTATAATGTTTACTTTACTTAATTAAAAAATACCAAAGTATAATAGTTAAGAAATCTCAATAGCAACAATTAAAGTAAATATTTTTTAAAATTAGTAAATTTTTAATATTTTATAATTTTTTTTATAAATTCTATTGACTTAGTTAAGCCTTCATTTCCAATTGAGTGGGCTAAGCCATTTTCAATAAATTTTTCCACCTTATCATTTGAATTTGAAATTTTTTCATAGGCTTTGTTAGTTTCATTATAGTCAACAATATTATCAAAATTGCCATGAGCTAAAAAAATTGGGGGAGCAGATAGTTCTTTATCTTCCTCAATAGACATTAATGCACCGGAGAAACTAATAACGCAAGCCACTTCTGGTTTTAATCTAAGTCCTAAATGTAATGCCATCATTGCGCCTTGGGAAAATCCAAATAGAAGAACCTTCCCATTATCAATTGAATACTTTTCTTTCTGATCTTGAATAAAATTTTCTAGTATTTTTGCTGACTCATTAATCTCTTTATAGATAGGGGATTCTTTCTCAAAAACATAAGTTGAATTTATTTGGTCAATACCAAACCACTGTCTGCCACCAGTTGAAAATGGACATTCAAATGGAGCATTAGGCGCAATAAATGAAACACCCGGAATTAAGTCAGCAAGAAACGATGTTAAAGAAAATAAGTCACTACCATCAGCACCGTAACCGTGGAGTAGGAACATAAGATAGTCAGGTTTTTCATTTAATATTTTTTTCGGGCCATCCATAACCAAACTATGTATTTATTAAGTAAAAAATGATAATCATAATTGTAAGGTTTAATCTATCTTATTCCTCTATTTTTAATTAATAATAATAAAGAAAAAAAAGTCATAAAGCCATTAAATAAAATAATAAATATCAAAGGCCATTGAGTTCCATTAAATAATACCCCAGTAAAAAGCACCATTCCTGAAGCGATAAACATGTGTAAAAAACCATTAAGCGAGGATGCAGAGCCGGCCCTATTTGGAAAAACAGAAACTGCACCTTGTGCGGCACTGGGATAAAGTATTGATAGTCCAAACATAACTAGACACATTGGAAGAATAATAATCCAAACTGATAAAGGAAATAAAATAGATAAAAATGCCATAAAACCTCCCCCAATCATAATTATTGATGAACCGATAAAAATAAGCTTATCCACTCCTAACAATGGTAATAATTTTGCCGCAAAATATGCCCCAACAAAATTAGTAAAAGTAGGAATTAATATATACCAGCCATAAATATCTGGGGGTATGCCCAAGAGACTAATCAAAATAAATGGTGTTCCTGAAGAATAAACAAAAACCATAGACATTGCGAATGATGCAGTCAGTGAATAGCCCAAAAAAACCCTAGAGTTCATAAAATTAAAGTAAGTTTTTATAGAACTAACAAAGTCAAATTCTTCAATTCTTTTACTATAAGGATTGCTTTCCTCTAAATACAAAAAATTTGAGATAAAAACAATCAATCCAATTATTATTAAAAAAAAGAAAATTGATTGCCAATTAAAATTAACTTGTAAATATCCACCAATTAATGGAGCGAATGCTGGTGCAGCACCCATAACCATTGAAACATAAGATAATATTACTGCACTTCTCTCTTTACTAAATAAGTCTCTAAGCACTGCTCTACCTACAACTGGTCCACTACACCCACCAAAACCTTGAAGAGCCCTGGCAAAAATAAGCACCTCAATAGACGCAGACACTGAAGCAACTATGGACCCTGATATATAGAATATTAGGCCTAAAAAAATTGCTGGGCGCCTTCCATATTTGTCAGATAATGGACCATAGATAAGCTGCCCAAATGCAAATGCAAATATATATATACTAAAGGTTAACTGGACCTCTGTAGATGATATATCAAAATAATTGGCTATTGCTGGCATCGCAGGGGTATAAATGCCAATAGAGCTGTATGCGACTACCATTAAACCTGATAGTAAAATTACTAATAAAGCTACTTTCTTCTTATCTTCGATGCTTTGAGTCATTGATCTTACACAGAAATAAATTATTATTAGGGCAATAGGTTGTATATGATAAATGATTTATTAATTAATCATAATTAACCCTAAACATTTTATATACTTTTTTCAGATAAATATTACAAATGAACAATATATTTCTCATCTTAGCCATCATTTCTTTAATTGCAGTAGTTATTTCTCTTCTATTGGGCGTATTGGGAATGATTAGTAGCGCAGAATATAATAAAAAATATGGAAATATTTTCATGAGGCTTAGAATTATTTCTCAAGTTTCTGTCGTCATTTTCCTAATTCTTTTCTTTGTAACTAGATAATGGTTAAATTAGATAAGATATATACTCGTGGCGGAGATAAAGGAGAAACCTCTTTAGTGGGTGGAGAAAGAGTTTCAAAAAATAGCCCTAGAATTAATGCTTGTGGGAATATTGACGAGACAAACAGCCTTATTGGCATAGCATTACGAGACGCAAGCCCAAAGGTAAAGGGACTACTTTCAACCATCCAAAATGATCTTTTTGACCTCGGCGCAGACATAGCCAACCCAAATATTGAGGACGAAGCAGCTCTAAGAATTACTATGAATCAAATCGAACGACTAGAAAATAATATAGATTACTACAATAGTTCTTTAAGCGACTTATCCTCATTTGTTCTTCCTGGGGGTTCTTTAAGCTCATCATACCTTCACCTGGCGAGAACTATATGCAGAAGAAGCGAGAGATCTTTAGTAAAAATGATGGATTCTCTTGAAATAAACAAATTTTGCCTTCAATACCTTAATAGATTATCAGATCTCCTTTTCGTTCTTGCAAGATATGAAAATCAAAAAGGAAAAAATGATATTTTATGGAAGCCTGGTGGACACAGTGGCTAATAATTGTCTAAATTAGTATCCATGATAATTGACTTATACATAATATTGCTTAATTTCTAGTTATGGATAACGAATATAATTCAAACTAACCTTCTGTTAAAAAAAGATATCCAAAGGAGAAAGAGATATGAAGGCGCTTGTAGCAGTAAAAAGGGTGGTCGACTATAATGTTAAAGTTAGAGTTAAGTCAGATAATTCTGGCATTGAATTAACTAATGTAAAAATGTCTATGAACCCTTTTGATGAAATAGCTGTAGAAGAGGCAATTCGCCTTAAAGAAGCAAATAAAATAGATGAAATAATTGTAGTATCAATTGGGACTAAACAAAGCCAAGAAACTATAAGGACTGCACTAGCAATGGGAGCAGATAGGGGTATCTTAATTGAGACAGAAACTGAAATTCAACCTCTGTCAGTAGCAAAACTACTTAAAGTAGTATGTGATGAAGAAAAACCTGAAATTGTAATATTAGGAAAACAAGCGATCGATGATGATGCAAACCAGACAGGCCAAATGCTCTCCGCTCTTCTTAATTGGTCACAAGGAACTTTTGCATCCAAAATAGAAATAGACGGAAATAACCTTATGGTAACAAGGGAAATTGATGGCGGACTCGAAACTCTAAAATTGGCACTGCCTTCAATAATTACTACAGACCTAAGACTAAATGAGCCAAGATACGCATCTTTGCCAAACATTATGAAAGCAAAGAAAAAACCCATAGAAGAAAAAAAACCTGAGGACTATGGAGTTGATATCACCCCTAGACTTACAACATTAAAAGTCGTTGAACCCCCAAAAAGAGAAGCAGGGATGATTGTTGAATCCATCTCAGAACTTGTTGATAAACTTAAAAATGAAGCGAAGGTGATTTAATGACTAGTTTAATTTTAGCTGAACACGACAATACAGAATTAAAAACTTCTACTCTTAACACAATTGAAGCTGCAAAAAAATTTGAAGAAGATATTCACGTTATTATTTTTGGAAGTAATTGCCAGTCTGTAGCTGATTACACCTCAAAAATAGATGGTGTCTCAGAAGTTCTAATAATTGACAATGATACATTTACAAATCAACTTGCCGAAGATATTACACCTGAAATTTTGAAACTCTCTGACAATTATAATTTTTTACTTGCTCCAGCAAGTACGTTTGGAAAAAATATAATGCCTAGAGTCGCTGCTCTTCTTGACACTGCTCAAATATCTGATGTTATATCTATAGAGGCAAAAGACACTTTTGTAAGGCCAATTTATGCTGGTAACGCATTCGCAACCGTAAAGTCATCTGATAATAAAAAAGTAATTACTATTAGAACAACAGCTTTTGAAGCATCCCAAGAATCAGATATTTCTGCAAAAATCACAAAAATAGAGCTTGATAATAAAAAAACTATTTCTGAATTTATTGGGCAAGAGTTAAGTAAATCTGAAAGGCCGGAGCTCACTAGTGCAAGAATAATAGTTTCTGGAGGAAGAGGAATGCAAAGTGGAGAAAATTTTCCAATGCTAGAGAAGATTGCTGATAAATTAGGTGCTGCAGTTGGGGCAAGCAGGGCAGCTGTAGATGCAGGTTTTGTCCCTAATGACTATCAAGTTGGACAAACAGGAAAAATAGTTGCTCCTGATCTATATATTGCAGTTGGAATTTCTGGAGCTATTCAACACTTGGCTGGAATGAAAGATAGTAAAGTAATAGTTGCAATAAATAAAGACGAAGAAGCCCCAATTTTTCAAATTGCTGATTATGGGATTGTTGGAGACTTATTCACTCTAGTGCCAGAACTTGAGAAAGAGCTTGAAAAAAATTAGACTTGAAAACTTAAATTTTAGGAAAAATTATGAATATTAAAGAAATAGGTATTATTGGTAGCGGCCAGATGGGTGGCGGTATTGCTCATGTTTCTGCATTAGCTGGTTTTGATGTAAAGTTACTAGATATAAATAATGAGCTACTTGAAAAAGCTAAAGTTCTAATCAAAAAAAACCTTATGAGGCAAGTATCAAAGGATAAAATTACAAAAGAAAATTTAGATATTGCCCTTAATAAAATCCATACTACTCTTGATTATAGCGATTTATCAAATTGTGACTTAGTAATTGAAGCTGCTACAGAGAACGAAAAAGCAAAAGTAAAAATTTTTGAAGAACTTTGTAAGGTAATTTCAAAAACTTGTATTATCGCAACAAATACATCATCAATATCTATAACAAGATTAGCATCAAGTACAGATAGGCCTGAAAAATTTATAGGAATGCATTTTATGAATCCTGTTCCAATAATGGAACTTGTTGAATTAATCAGAGGTATAGCAACTAATAATGAAACATACTCTGAAATTCGAAACCTTACTGATGCTCTAGGAAAAAAATCTGCGGTTTCAGAAGACTTTCCTGCTTTTATAGTTAACAGGATACTACTTCCAATGATTAATGAAGCTGTTTACACATTATATGAGGGTGTTGGCTCTGTTGAGGCTATTGATACAAGTATGAAATTAGGAGCAAATCATCCAATGGGGCCTCTCCAATTGGCTGATTTTATTGGATTGGATACATGTTTAGCAGTAATGCAAGTATTATATGAAGGCTTAGCCGATTCTAAATATAGACCTTGTCCATTATTAGTTAAATATGTAGAAGCAGGTTGGCTAGGAAGGAAAACAAATAAAGGTTTTTACGACTACTCCACGGAAATCCCAACTCCCACGAGATGATTGCTTTTATTTCTTTAAATTAAAGAATAATCGAATTACAATCATCTAAGTATTCATTCTATTTGTGGAAAAATGACGAATAAAGAAAATAATAAGAACTTAATGTGGGGTGGTCGTTTTTCGGAGAACCAGGATAAAATTTTATCGATAATTAATGCATCTATCGACTTCGATAGAAGGCTTTATAAACAGGACTTATCAGTTTCTAAAGTTCACTGCGAAATGCTAATAGAGCAAAAAATAATTTAGAAAA
>NZXH01000002.1 GCA_002701885.1 Rhodospirillaceae bacterium
CATAATTAGAGTGTGAAATTAAACATTTATTTTTTTTCATAAAATCTAATTGTATTTTTAATTTATTTTTTTTCCACAAATCATCGCTATCAATAAAAGTTATATATTTACCCTTGCTCTTTTTAATGCCAAAGTTCCTCGATTTTGAAACACCTAAATTTTTTTTATGACTAATTAGTACGATACGGTTATCATTTTTTGCACATCGATTAATAACATCAACCTGGTTGTCAGGACTACAATCATCAATAACATATACTTTATAATTCGATGAAACTGGCCGATACTTAACATTTTCAATTATTTCCCTAATATTACTAACCCCAGTATTACTTGCCGCATCGATTTCAATGACATCTACGTTATTCCCTGAGTCAATTGATTTGCATTGATCGCAATTATTACATGGTAACAAATTATCATTATCATCTTTTGTGATATTTAAACAATTAATTGATCTAGCAATAATTCTTGCGGTTGTAGTTTTTCCTACACCTCTCATACCAGTTAAAATAAAGGCCTGGTAAACTCTATTGCCTGATATTGAATTAGATAAAGTTCTAGCAAGAACATCCTGGCCAACTAAATCACTAAAAATTTTTGGCCTATATTTTCTTGCGAGCACTCTATAATTTGTTATCTTTTTCATGTATAAATAGGAAATCTATGAATTTCATTTATAGGAGACTAGAAATTGACCCAAAAATATTTGTTACGGCTGCTTCTTTCGACCTGACCGGGTTAGCAAATTTTTTGCCCAACACTAGCCTCCCATCTTGATTATATAGTATGTTTACCTTTTAACCCAATACTTAAAAAATGCCCTATTAAGATTAAAATTAAGAATTTTTAAATTTACAGTACTAAACATGCCGAATACACCAATTTTTAATACTTTTGCAGACAATACTCTTGATAGGTCAGGGAATTTACGCAAAAACCCTGAGTGGATTTCTTCTCAATTACACCACCCTAAAGCAAAGTTTATTCCAATGCTAAACTTAATGGTACCTATTAAAAAAGAAAATAATTTTTCATATATAAAATATCTTAGCTTTTCAGAAATTAGTTATTATTTAGACAATTCGTTAAACCCAATTTTTCTTGGAACAAAAAAATCAATTCCTTATTTTGTATGTGATTTATCCGAAAGCAATAAAATACAAAATCTAAATGATTTAATTAGTTTTGAAGAACTTAGAAATGCAGCCATGTCACTTTCAAATGAGGAGGCATCTATTCTAGCTTTAGCTAGATCTATAACTGACTGGCGATTAAATAATAATTATTGCCCTAAGTGCGGAGATAAAACTAAAACACTTAACGGTGGAAATTCAATCATTTGCAAAAATGAAACGTGCAAAAAAGAAATCTTTCCTAGAACAGACCCAGTTGTTATTATGTTAGTTTATAATAAAAATAAGTGTATTCTAGGGAGACAATCACATTTTCCTATAAATTTTTTTTCTGTTCTTGCAGGGTTTATGGAGCCAGGTGAGAGCATTGAGTCCGCTGTTAGCCGAGAAGTTCTCGAAGAAACATCTGTAAAGGTTAAGAATGTCACCTACCATTCATCGCAACCATGGCCTTATCCTTCATCATTGATGATAGGCTGTATTGCCGAAACAGAGGACACAAGTATAATTATTGACCAAGAAGAAATAGTCGAAGCCAAATGGGTAGAAAGAAAGATAATACTAAATGCTTTAGATTTAGCAAAAGACTCAAAAGCAGATCCTCTCAAAGAGAATAAATTAAATCATAAAAGGCTAATTCTCCCACCCCCAATAGCCATAGCTCATCAATTATTGAGGTGTTGGGCAGATAACCCTAAATTTTTTCTCTGAGTTTATTTGCAGGATAAACACCTAGGACCACTATCCTACTAGTATAAAATTTTAACTCTTCCATAGCTAACTTTAAACTTTTGTCATCTATATGCCCTTCTACGTCAGCATAAAACTGAGTGGCCGTGAAACTACCTTTTAATTGATAGCTTTCTAACTTTGTCATATTTATATTATTAGTCGCAAAGCCACCCATCGCTTTATATAATGCCGAAGGAACATTTTTAACTTGAAAAACAAATGATGTAATTGCTTTTCCTGAATTTACCTCAGGCCTCACAGGCTCCCTAGATAATATAACAAACCTTGTAGTATTATGATCTTCATCTTCAAAATTTTTCATTAATATTTCTAGCTTGTAAATTTCAGAGGCAAACTCTGAAGCAATCGCAGCATCAGATTTTTTTTCTGCTAAAGAAATTTTTTTTGCTGCACCAGCTGTATCAGCATATACTCTCGGTAATAATTTAAATTTATTTAAATTTTTCCTGCATTGACTTAGAGCCTGAATGTGGCTATATACTTTTTTTAAATCTTTTATTTTTGAACCTTTCTTTGCTAGCAAACAGTGATTTACTTTTTGAAAGTGTTCCCTAATTATATATAATCCAGATTCTGGAAGAAGATAATGAATATCAGCCACTCTACCTGCGACACTATTTTCAATAGGGATCATTGCTAAAGAAGACTTTCCACTTTTTACTGAGTCAAATACATCTTCAAAAGTATCGCAAGGAAGAACCTCCATCTCTGGAAAAACATTTTTACAAGCTAAGTGTGAATTTGCGCCATATTCACCTTGAAAAGAAATAAAGTTATTATCTTGCATTTTCCTCAAACCTTATCATTAAGAAGCAATTTCTTTCTAACTTCTTCTAAATCTTCTTTAGTATCTACTCCTATTGGGGGTTTGCTAACTAAGGAAGCATAAATATTCATACCAAGCTCTAATGCCCTTAACTGTTCTAATTTTTCTCTTTTCTCAAGAGTAGTCTGAGGGGTTGAACAAAATTTTTCAAGAGCGCTTCTTCGAAAAGTATAAATACCAATATGCTGATAATAATCCTCAGCATTATATGGAACTGGTAACCTTGAAAAATAAACCGCCCTTCCGGTTAAATTATTTCTTTTAAGCCCCATAGCAACTTTGACAACGTTTGGGTTTAATATTTCATTTTTATTTAACGGTGATATTAAAGTGCCAATATCGGTTTTTTCATCATTAAGCAACCCAACAGCAATTTTAATGTAATTTGGGGGGATAAATGGTATATCTCCCTGCAAATTTACAACTGTATCAAATTTTCTAT
This sequence comes from Rhodospirillaceae bacterium, assembly GCA_002701885.1. Classification (GTDB taxonomy): domain Bacteria; phylum Pseudomonadota; class Alphaproteobacteria; order SHVP01; family SHVP01. The sequence continues at coordinate 3,158 of NZXH01000002.1, forward strand.
TAGGGTCAACCTTATGGAGTGCCTCCATAATCCTATCAGTTCCAGAAATATGGCTATTTTTAGTTAATATATACTCTCCACCTGCACTTTCTACCACCGAGCCTATATCCTGGTCAGGGGTAACAACAGCTACCCTTCCTAAATCTGATTTTTGAGCACTATCTAAAACCCTTATAATCATTGGCACGCCCCCTATATCTTTTAGAGGTTTGTTAGGTAATCTGGTCGAAGCGAGCCTAGAGGGTATCAAAATTATTGTTTTCATTGTAATTTTTTCTTTTTTAAACTAATTTTATTACTTTATATTGTTAAAATTAAAATTAAAATTAAAGATAATTCAATTTAATTAGATTTTTATGTAAATATGACCCTCTTTTGAACTTTCTCAGTTGATAAAATGTCAAAATTAGTCAAAATTTGGGTATTATTTTTTTGGAGGCTATGTATAAATGGACGGGTATACAATAAACAAATATGCTGGAGCATTAATTGCAGCTGTTTTAGTTGTTTTCCTTCTTGGAAAAGTTGGTAACCTAGCTATTCACCCAAAAAAACTAGATAAACAGGTTTATAGCGAGACACCTCTAGCAAATGAAGAAACTACTATGGCAGCTTCTTCTAAAACCCCTAAGGAAGAAGTACCTTTCCCTGTATTACTTGCAAACGCTTCGGTAGATAAAGGTTTGAAAGTCTCAAAAAAATGCTCTTCTTGTCATAATTTTGTTAAAGATGGTGCAAATAAAGTAGGCCCAAACTTATATAATATTGTTGGGGCTCCTATGGCATCAGTAGATAATTTCAGTTATTCTTCAGCAATTAAAAATTTTGGTGGCAAGTGGGGGTATAACGAACTTAACTCTTTTTTAGAAAACCCAAAAAAATATATGCCAGGTACAAAAATGGCTTTTGCAGGTATCCGTAAAGCAAAAGATAGGGCAAATATAATTTTATATCTTAAAAGTGTTTCAGAAAACCCTCCCTCAATTCCCGAATAATTATAAAAATTGTAATTAATAATGACCACAAATATTAACGAGCTTGTTAATTTTGCAATAATGCTCGCGAATGAAAGTGGTAAAATTATAAATAAATTTTTCCGAAGTAATATTTCTGTTACTTATAAAAAAGATAACACCCAAGTCACAAATGTAGATTTTGAAATAGAAAGACTATTCACAAAGCTTATCAAAGAAAAATTTAAAAACCATCAAGTAATTGGAGAAGAACTTTCAAATAAAATAGAAGATAATAATTCTGATATAAAATGGATTATTGACCCAATAGATGGAACAAAAGCTTTTATTCACGGAAAACCTACTTTCGGCACACTAATTGCTGTATACAAAAATAATTTTCCATTACTTGGAATTATTGATCAGCCTATTCTTGATGAAAGATGGATTAGTTTTGATAATATAACTACATTTAATGGAAAAATAGTTAAATGCAGTGATAAAACAGATTTAAATAAAGCTGCAATGGAAGCTACAAGCCCTTTAATGTTTTCACAAAATTCTTTCCAAAAATTTATGAAAGTTGTTAATGAAGTTGATAATATTGGATGGGGAAGTGACTGTTACGCATATGGGATGATGGCAAATGGGTATATCGATATAATTTGTGAAGATAATATGAAGTTTTGGGATTTTGCCGCTCTTATTCCCATTATTCAAGGCTCTGGAGGAATAATAACTGACTGGGAAGGAAAAATGCTTGATGAAAACAGTAAAGGTAAAGTTCTTGCATCGGCAAACAAAGAAATTCACGAAAAAGCATTGAAAATTTTGAATAATTAAATTTATATTATACTGATAAATAATTTTATATAGGCTCCAAATGTTTAAATATATATATTCTTTTACATTAATATTCTTTGTGACCTTACTTCAAACTAATGTTAATGCTGAGGGACCAAGACATGCTATTTCACTTTATGGAGAACCAAAATACGAAAAAAACTTTAAACACTTTGATTATGTTAATCCTAATGCACCGAAAAAAGGCCACCTAAAACGTTTAGCACTTAGGACATTTAACTCATTTAATCCATTTATTATATCAGGAAATTCTGCTGCTGGTATCTCTCTTATTTATGATACATTAATGACTGGATCTAGAGACGAGATAGATAAAAATTCTTTGTATGGACTGATAGCTGAGAGTGTAGAGTTTGCAGATGACTACTCTTGGGTTATTTTTAATTTAAGAAATAGCGCCAAATGGCATGATGGAAAATCAATAACTTCTGAAGATGTAGTTTTTTCTTTTGATATTTTAACAAAAAAAGGAAGCCCTTTCTATAAATCTTACTACAAGAATGTATCTAAAGTGCAGGCTTTAGATGAACATACTGTAAAGTTTTTTATGAATATAAAAAACAATAAGGAAATGCCAAATATTTTAGCAGAACTATATATTTTGCCTAAGCATTTTCATCAAAATAAAGAATTTTCAAAAGCTAGTTTAGATATTCCTTTGGGAAGCGGGCCATATAAAATTAAAAAATTTGAGCCAGGTAGGTTTATTATCTATGAAAGAGTAAAAGAATATTGGGCTAGAGATCTCCCCGTAAACAAGGGTAGATATAATTTTGATTTATTACAATATGACTATTATAGGGATTTAACAGTTGCAAGAGAAGGTTTTAAGGCTGGTGAGTTTGATATATTCAACGAATATCAGGCAAAAGGATGGGCCACAGGATTTAACTTTCAAGCTGTAACTGAAGGGAAAGTTATTAAAGAAGAAATTCCAATTTCGAGATCTCCCGGAATGCAAGCTTTCGTTTTTAATACAAGAAAGAATATCTTTAAAGATAAAGAGGTTCGGAAAGCAATTAGTTTAGTATTTGATTTTGAATGGTTAAATAAAAATATTTTTTATAATCAGTATAAAAGAACTTCTAGTTTTTTTCAAAATACTGAACTAGCATCCAGCGGCAGGCCGGATAAATTAGAATTAGACTATTTAAATAAGTATAGAGAAAAATTGCCAAATCAAGTATTCAATGATGAATTTTTGCTCTCAAAGACTGATGGAAGCGGTAATATAAGAAATCAATTAAAGTCAGCAAAAAAAATTCTTAGTAGATCTGGTTGGAAAATCAAAAATAATAAATTAGTCAATGAAAAAACAAACAAACCATTTAAGTTTAATATTATTATTGTCCAGCCAAGTTTAGAAAGAGTAATTCTTCCTTTTACCAAAAACTTAAGAAAATTAGGAATTGTTTCTAATATTAGAGTTTTAGATTCTTCTCAATATATCGAAAGGCTAAATAATTATGACTATGATATGATTGTAACTACCATTCCACAATCCTTTAATCCTGGAAATGAACAAAGAAATTATTGGGGATCCAATGCAGTTGATGTCTCAGGTGGAAGAAATTTAGCTGGCATAAGAAATGATATAATAGATAATTTGATTGAAGAAATCATATTTGCAAAATCACGAGAAAATTTAGTCGCAGCCACAAGATCATTAGATAGAGTATTGCTTTGGAATTATTATTTTATTCCACAATATCACTCTCCAAATAATAGAATAGCATATTGGGACAAGTTTAATAAGCCAGCTGTCAAACCTAAATTTGGTATAGATATTCAATCATGGTGGCAAAAATAGATCTATGCTAATTTAAAAGTCAAATAGGGAAAATTACACCTTATTTGAAATATCATTTGTAAATAAAAGGGAAAAAAAATTACTTCATATTTAATTCGCAGACTAATTTTGATTGTACCTACATTATTTGTGATAATGGTTATAAACTTTGCTATTATTCAAACTGCGCCAGGCGGCCCCGTTGAACAAATGATTGCAAAAATCACTGGTACTGCTGTTGATGCAACGGCAAGAGTTAGCGGTACTGGAAGTTCCGATTCACAAAATACTGATGGAACAGCCCAAGAAGCTCTTATGGGCGAGTCAAAATATAGAGGTGCGCAAGGACTTGACCCTGATTTTATTAAGTCTATTGAAAAAATGTACGGTTTCGACAAACCTATAATTGATAGATTTTTTCTGATGATAGTAAATTATTCAAAATTCGATTTTGGAGAAAGTTTTTTTCAGGATAAAGCAGTTATTGATTTAATTATTGAAAAAATGCCTGTTTCAATAACCCTAGGCCTTTGGTCAACAATAATTGTATACCTAATATCTATCCCACTAGGAATAAGAAAAGCGGTAAAAGATGGTACGAACTTTGATTTATGGACCAGTACTTTAGTGATAATTGGTCAAGCTATCCCCTCATTTTTATTTGCAATATTATTAATAATAATATTTTCTGGAGGTTCTTTCTTAGACCTTTTTCCTTTGAGAGGCATTACCTCAGATAATTTTAACGATTTAACTTTAATTGGAAAAATTTTAGATTACTTATGGCATATTATTTTACCAGTAACAGCCCTAGTAATTGGAGGTTTTGCAGGCCTAACAATGCTAACTAAAAATTCTTTTTTGGACCAAATAAATCAACAATACGTTTTAACAGCTAGAGCAAAGGGTGTCTCTGAAAGAAAAGTACTTTATGGCCATGTTTTCAGAAATGCTATGATAATAGTTATAGCTGGTTTCCCAAGCGCTTTCATTAGTATTTTATTTACTGGTTCTCTACTTATTGAAGTTATTTTTTCTTTAGATGGTCTTGGACTACTTGGGTTTGAAGCAGCAATAAATAGGGACTATCCTGTAATGTTCTCAACCTTATATATCTTTACCCTCTTAGGTTTAATTTTAGCTATAGTTAGAGATATAGCTTATGTTTTTGTTGACCCAAGAATTGACTTTGAAAGTAGATAGAAGATTATGGCTAATAATTTTTTACCTACTGTTTCTAGCATTAATAAGAGAAGAATTGAAAATTTTAAAAGAAACAGGAGAGGTTTTTATTCTTTTTTGATTCTGTTATTTATTTTTATTTCATCTATTTTTGCTAACTTTATAGCAAACGAGAGACCAATTTTAATTTATTTTGATAAAAAGATTTTTCTACCTATTTTGTTTGATTATCCTGAAACAGATTTTGGTGGTGAATTCGAAACAAACGCAGATTACAGAGATCAATTTGTAAAAGAACTCATCCAGAAAAATGGTTGGATAATCTGGCCGTTAATCCCTTTTAGTCATGATACTATAAATTATGAATTAAAGTCTCCCGCGCCCTCTGCACCCGATGCTACTAACTGGCTAGGAACGGATGATCAAGGAAGAGATGTTCTAGCAAGACTAATTTATGGATTTAGAATATCTATTCTTTTTGGTTTAATTCTAACAGTCTTAAGCTCAATTATTGGAATTACTGCAGGCGCAATACAAGGTTTTTTTGGAGGCTTAATTGATTTAATTTTTCAAAGATTTATTGAGGTTTGGGAGAGTATTCCACTATTATACTTATTGATA
>NZXH01000003.1 GCA_002701885.1 Rhodospirillaceae bacterium
AAAATTAATACATTTTTTTTTACAGAATTCATTCATTTTCCTAAGACGTACTAATAGTAGATAAAATATTTTGGCGCGCTCGGAGGGATTCGAACCCCCAACAACCTGATTCGAAGTCAGGTACTCTATCCAATTGAGTTACGAGCGCATGCTTTCCATCAAAAATTTTCTTAAGTTAAAAAAATAAAAACAGTTATTTAATTTTAAAAATATATTTATCATCCCACTGAATATTTTTCTAAATTTTTTTCAAATTCACTCAATCTTTTCCATATACTTCTTAACTCTGTAATGGTAGTCCAATTATGAAGGAAAAGAGCAAAACCTCCATGTACTCTTTGAAATGCGTTTGAAACTTGAACAACTACACCTAATAAAATAGCTCCCGAAAATAAACTTGGGCCTACAATTAAATAAGGAACTATTACCATAAACTGATCATATGCCCCCATCCATGTATCAAAATAGCCATAATGCATATACAAGCGATGGTAGTTAAATCTAATACCAGTAAATAAACTCATTAGGTTTTCAGGTTGGGCATAATTCTCTTTATCATCTTCACCTAACACTAAGTCTTTTCTAAAAGCCGCCTCTACCTTCTGATTGTTATACTCTAGGCCAGGAAGTTTTATTCCAACAAACCAAGAAATGATTAAGCCACCAATTGAAACAACAAGTGCAACCCAAACTAAGGAACCAGGAATTTCTGAAAAAAACGGGATAGAAACTGTATTACTTAAACCCCATAAAACAGGAATAAATGCAACTAAAGTCATTATGGCTCTTACAACTTGCAAACCAAGAGATTCAACTATCCTAGCAAACCTATTACAGTCTTCTTGAATTCTTTGACTAGCACCCTCTATATCTTGGCTAACGTTTCTCCACCTGGGTATATAGTTAAAAGTAATAGCCTCCCTCCACCTCAGACCATATATTCTTGTAAACCAACCTGTTAAAACTGCTAAAATAACATATGGAAATGCTAGAATAGCAAATGAAGGAATTCCATCAAAACCATTTATTATATATTCCACACCAATTAGTTTGCTATAAAAAAGAAATACACCTTCTTGGGCATTATCTTTGTAATCACCAGCTTTTTGAAGAAGGTTATAAAAATCTCCATACCAAGTGTTTATTGCAACAGTTAGTTGCACTTGGATCCAAAGAGAAAGCACTAAAATAGAACCGCCTCCATAAGCCCACCAGAACCATTTTTTTGTGTAAAAAAAAGCTTTAATCATATTTAAATTTAAAAAAAATTATTTTTTCACTTTCTTAATTGTTTATTTTTCGTAACCTTGTAACTGTTTTTGTATATTAAAAATTTGATCACGTATTGAAAGCTTCTTTTTCTTCAAATCTCTAAGTTGGTTAAGTTCATGTGGATTCTTTTTTGTTTCAATATCAAATTTTTGAGCTGTTAAATGTAAAATTGTTCTATCAAGCTCGTAATGGTCATTTTTAAGTTTATTTAACTGCTTCCTTAATAACTTAATATCAGACATGATTGATTGCTCTTTTCCAAGAATTTGGAAATAATATTATAACTTTATCAGAATATATATAACATTTGCTTAAGAGATTTTCAAAAAAGATTGGCAAAACCAACAACCTTCTTTAAATGAAGGCTGTTGGTAATTGCAAAACGCTCTCTAAACATTGTAAAAGAACTAGTTTTTTTATATTAGCACTAAATAGGGCTATTTCAAGCTATAATACCACAAGATATAGATCTACTCACAAAATTGGAAAATTAAGCAAAAAATTCTATTTTATCAACTACTTAATACAGTTTTATATTTGATTCTTTTTGGCTGAACTAATTTTCCACCCGACCTCCTTTTCAAATCTTGTTCATAATCCTGATAATTTCCCTCAAACCACTCAACATGACTATCACCTTCAAAGGCTAAAATATGAGTAGCAATTCTATCTAAAAACCAACGGTCATGACTTATAATCACTACACAGCCAGCAAATGATTCAAGAGCATCCTCAAGTGCCCTAAGTGTATCAACATCTAAATCATTTGTAGGTTCATCCAAGAGTAATACATTTGATCCAGACTTTAACATTTTAGCCAAGTGAACTCTATTTCGTTCTCCTCCCGATAAGCTACCTACTTTCTTTTGTTGGTCTCCACCCTTAAAGTTGAATGCACCTACATAAGCTCTACTTTGAATTTTATTTTTTCCTAGGTCAACTTCACTTTCTCCCTCACTAATTTCTTCCCATACAGAAGAGTCATTATTTAAAGCATCACGTGACTGGTCAACATATCCTAAACATACTGTTTCCCCTATTTTAATACTTCCACTATCACATTTTTCAACACCAGAAAGTAAATTAAAAAGTGTTGTCTTACCGGCTCCATTAGAACCAACAATACCAACTATTGCTCCTGGCGGAATACTAAAATTTAGATTTTCAAAAAGTAACTTTTCGCCATAACTTTTCTTTAAATTTTCAACTTTTATTACTAAATCTCCTAGCCTTGGTGCAGCAGGAATAAGTATTTGTGCAGAGGACAGTGTTCTGTCCAGCTGCTTTGATAGTAGTTCCTCATAAGCCTTAATCCTTGCTTTTCCTTTTGATTGCCTTGCTTTAGGAGTTTGATTAACCCAATCGAGTTCATTTCTTAGAGTCCTTTGCCTTGATTCTTCATGTTTACCTTCTAATTCTAGACGTTTTTGCTTTTGATCCAACCATGAAGAATAATTTCCTTTCCATGGAATACCCTCGCCTCTATCAAGCTCTAAAATCCATTCAGCAACATTATCAAGGAAGTATCTGTCATGAGTTACTGCAACAACAGTCCCAGGATACTCACTTAAAAAAATTTCTAGCCATGAAACAGATTCTGCATCCAAATGATTAGTCGGCTCATCAAGTAAAAGCATATCAGGCCTCTCAAGTAATAGCCTGCATAATGCAACCCTCCTTCTTTCTCCTCCAGAAATTTTTGTTACACTTAAATCACCCGACGGACACCTTAGTGCATCCATAGCTATTGAGGCTATTCTTTCAACCTCCCATCCATCTAATGTATCTATTTTGGTTTGAAGGTCCCCTTGTTCAGATAATAATTTATTCATCTCGTCATCACTTAATGGTTCTGAAAATTTCATGCTTATATCTTCAAACTCTTTAATTAAATTCATAACCTCACTCACACCCATCATTACATTTTCCTGAACAGTTTTAGAATCATCTAACATAGGTTCTTGCTCCAAGTAGCCTATTTTTATATTATCTGCAGCCCAAGCTTCCCCTGAAAAATCTTTTTCTAAACCAGCCATTATTTTTAATAGTGTAGACTTGCCAGAGCCATTAAGACCAAGAACTCCAATCTTAGCCCCAGGAATAAATGAGAGTGAGATATCCTTAAGAACTTGTCTACCACCATCAAATTTTTTTGACAATTCACTCATTGTGTATACATATTTAACAGACATAGTATCTCTCATAGTTGAAATTAATAGTGATATTAAATATTACATATTGTTTGTGATATATAAATCAGACTAAATCCTAACAATATATTATATATCAATATCATTCAAATTTATCTAAGTACATGAAAAATGACATACATACAATTTATCAAAAAAAATATTAGATTTCTATCCTTCGGATTCTTGTTAATGTTTTTTTCTAGTTTCGGTCAAACGTTTTTCATCTCATTATTCAATAATGAAATTAGAGAAGTTTTTAAATTAACACATGGTCAATATGGGCTTATATATTCAATAGCTACTTTTATAAGTGCATCAGTAATAATTTGGTTGGGAAAATTTATTGATAATATTGATTTAAGAAATTTTGTATTAATTATTAGTTTTGGTTTAGTTTTTGGAATTGCGATACTATGCTCAAGCAATTCAGTAATATTTTTATGTATAGCGATATTTTTATTAAGGCTTTTTGGTCAAGGATTAATGCCTCATGCCGCAATGACCAGTATGACTAGATATTATAGTTATGACAGAGGTAAAGCTATAAGTATATCTTCCCTTGGCCTCCCTTTAGGAGAAATAGCTTTACCTACAATTTCAATTTTTTTAATCTCAGCTTTTGGTTGGAAATTTACATGGGTATCAGCTTTAATTTTAATTTCGATTTCAATAATGCCAATCAGATATATTTTACTCAAGAATCATGAAATACGCCATCATAAATGGGAGAAGGAAAACAATTTTTTACAACAGGAAGAAAAGGCTAAAGCAATTAAAAGTTTTACTAGAACTGAAGTATTATTAGACAAGAAATTTTATTTAATTATTTTTTCAATTTTATCACCTGCTTATATTATGACAGGGTTATTTTTTCATCAAATTCATTTATTTGAGACAAAAGGTTGGACGCTTAATCTACTGGCAGGAGCTTTTGCATTATATGCGATAATAACAGTTTCTTCGTCGATAATTATTGGAAAGTTAATAGATTTATATGGATCTAAGAAATTAGTAATTATTCATCTAATACCTCTTGGGTTAGGTCTTTTAATACTCTCACAATTTACAAATTCATTAGCAGCAATACTATACCTCAGCCTTGCTGGCATAACAGTTGGAATGGCTAATTCACTCCTTAGTTCTCTTTGGGCTGAGATATATGGGACAATACATATAGGCTCAATTAAATCCCTAGTAACAGCATGTATGGTTTTTGTATCAGCTTTATCTCCTTTCATGTTTGGGTGGGGAATAGACTTTGGGATTAATATAGAAAATATTATTTTAATTTGTGCAATATATACGGTAATATCTTCATTAAATTTATTTTTATTATTTAGAAAGACTTAGTTTTTGTTTAATTTTTATGCCCTTATATCAAGAAATAGCTAATACTCTGATCTCAGAAATTAAATCTGGGAAAATGTCAATATCCGACAAGATGCCTCCAGAAAACGTGCTCACCAAAAGATTTGGCGTATCAAGGCATACTATTCGTGAAGCATTAAGAATTTTATCAGACATGAACTTAGTTGAAAGACAAGCTGGCCACGGGACTGTTGTGAAGTCCAGTGAAACTAAAGTAAATTACACTCAATCAATAAACAACCTAACTGAAATATTAAAATACCCAGATGAAACTAGGATTACCGTTATAAGGTCAGTTATAGAAGATATTAATCAAGAAACAGCAAACTTACTTGGAGCAAAAAACAAAGAGAAATGGCGAAAAATAAGTGGGGTTAGAACCTTACTAAAAACTAGAAAACCCATTTGTTGGTCTGATATTTATATAAAAGAATCTTATGCCTCTATTGAGAATAAAATTGGAAACGAAAATATACCCGTATACCAAATTATTGAAAGAGAATTTGGATTAGATATTGGCTGTGTAAAGGTAAAAATTTTTGCATCAACAGTGCCTGAAAATATATCAGCATATCTAGAAGTTGAACCGGGATCAGCCGCTCTAACTGTTGTAAGAAACTATATTACTTCATCTAATAAGTCTTTTGAAGTTTCAGTAAGCATCCACCCAAAGGATAGATTTACTTACTCAATAGAACTTCAAAGAGATTGGCAGATTCCATAAAAATTAGCTATTCTGTCTAGGGGGTAAAGTTATTGAAAAGTGTTTTTTCAAAATATGTCCTATATTTTCATAACAAACTCCTTCCCTAAAAACTTCAAGAGTCTCCACATTTAATAATGTAGAAGATTGACCATACAAGTTATACTTCATCAAACCATAATCGATAACTATATCTGCAATTTCTAAAATCTCAGACTGCATATCTTCAATGCAAAATTTTGTTCCTGTTAAGCTAATATTTGCTGAGGAACCAAAAAGAAGATGACCATTTTTGTAACTAAGGTCAGTGATTTCTTTGTGAAATCTCCCTGCGTTCATTAGCATTAACAAAGTATCATTTAGTGTACTTAGGTTGAATACCTCATCAGTTACTGAACTAAATAGAGGATGATTCCTATCACATGGCGCAATCACTCCTAAAGGCAAGTCATAATCATTACAAATCGCATCAATTATTTCTCTCCCCCTTTGACTAACCTGATGAAGTTCATTATGTAGCGCCTCATTCCCAAGCATGGCATTTAATTTACTTTTTGAACGTTTTTTAGTTTGAAAAATATTTTTTAATGACATTAAGGAACCTCCAATGAGAGAATAACCAACGTCCATAGGTAATATTCCAATACCTCCTTTTATTAGAATATCAAATGCTCTTTTAGCGTCTTCTTCAACTTTCAATAATGACATAAGCTCCCCATAAAAAAATTAGATTAAAAGTAAAGATAACTTAAAGCATTAAAAATAGCTAAAAAATAGAATTATTTAAGCATCTTTAATTTAAAATCCATTTTTTAATATAGGCACCGGATGAAAGAAGATACGAATTTTGAGGTTTTTTTGACTTCTACAAAAAAAAACAAAAAAAATAAACCTGTAAAAAACCGCAGTTTAGCTTGATTTATTTATTTAAAATAAAAAAATAGAGTAAAATCTTGATAAATGTAATATCTTAGTCGGTGAGAAAATATATATGATTACATTGCCATAAAATAAATATATTTAAAGTTTTTTTATTTCGGGAGGATAAAATGAAATTTCTTTTAAATAAATACCTACTACCTTTAAGTTTAATTATATCTTTAATTGGTTCATCCAATTTAAGTGCTGGAAGTAACGACCTAGTTATAGGTCATAGCTCGCTTCCAGCAGGTTTAGCAAATCCTTTGCTTGACACATCACATTCTGGCGGTTTTGTTTTCAGAACTGTTTTTAATTTATACACTACAAGCACTAAGGACGGTGCTAAAGCAGAGATGCTTACTTCATGGAAAGTAAACCCTGATGATAAGACAAAGTGGACTTTCAAAGTCCGTAAAGGAGTTAAATTTCATAACGGAAATGACTTTGATGCCAGTGATGTTGCTGAAATGCTAAATTGGCTTGCCTCAAAAGAAGGTAAAGCTAAAGCAGCGAATACTACTAGGAACCTAAGAAACTTAGCAGGAGCTAGAGTTATTGATAGCCATACAGTTGAAATATCATCAAAAAAACCTGATCCATTACTTCCTCAGACACTAGGTGTCATTAAAGTCCTTGATTTTAATACTGTGCAGGATGTTGGTTGGGAGGCCCTAGGTAAAAACCCAAATGGTACAGGTCCATTTCAAGTGTCTAAATGGGATAATTCAGAGGTTAAGGTAAAAAAAGCTTCAAATGTTTGGAGAACTGGAAAAGTGGATACAATTACCTTTAAATTTGTTCCAGAGCTGGCAGCAAGAGTTCAAGCTTTTGAGGCAAATCAAGTTGATATTATTTTCCAACTTGTAGCAGACTCTAGAGCAAAGATTGAAGCTGCAAACGGAAAACTTCAACTTTCACCAGGTACTGCAGTTAGCACATTACACTTTTTTCAAAATAAAGAGAGCCCAGTCTCAGATGTTAGGGTTAGACAAGCATTGAATTATGGTGTCGATATGAGAACTTATATAGAAACCATAAAGGGTGGAACTACAAAACATAGCGGACAACCAGGCACTTCTTCGATCCAAGGTTGGCAAGCAGATATTAAGCCTTACCCATATGACCCGAAGAAAGCAAAAAAACTCCTTGCTGATGCAGGGTACCCAAACGGTCTAAAGTTAAGAGGTGAGTCTGTTACTGCTCAAGGGGATTGGGCAAATATTGTTCAATTTGTCTCTGACGATCTTAAAAAAATTGGTGTTGATTTGGAGTTTACAGCAATTACTCTTCCAGAGCTTATTGCCCGTGTAAGAGATCCGAAAAAATTTGATGATGCTGTGATATTTAGCTTCAACTATGGTTCAGAGCCTACAATGGATATTATGAGATCTATTAACGGACTTCACTCATGCAAGTCATTTATGAAATGGACTTGTTTTAAAGAAATTGAACCAACTATAGAATTGGCAAACACTGAATTTAACCCACAAAAACGCGCACAACATTTAAGAAAGATTGCACAATATTATCATGATAATGCAGCATCATTATTCTTATTCGATTCCGTTGACTTAGATGGTGTAAAAAATTGGGTAAAAGGTTATAAGCCAAATAATAGATTAATTAATTGGCACGAAGTTAGCCTGCAAGGTAAAAAATAATCTCTCAAAGATACAAGACTCACAAGAAGTGAGTCTTGTATCTTTTTTGTAAATTTTTAACTAGTAAATTGTAACTACTAGCTTGAACTAAATTGATAAATTTGTTAGTAATTATTTATATTTTTGTAGGGTTATAAACATGGAATGGTCAGACGAAGAACTTGAGACACCTCTTAATGAGGAAACAATTAAAGCATCCAATGAAGGAAACATATACCTTTATGCTTTCATAATTTTATCCACAATCGGTGTCCTATATTATATGATCTAATTACCTAGTTTAAACCTATCACGCCAGGGTTAAGCTGTGAATCTGGGTCAACATATTTCTTAATTGACTTAAGTAAACCTAAAGTATTTGGATTGAGCATCTCAGAGTATAGATACGTTTTACCAATCTGATTAGACGAGGCCCCAAGATCAGCAAAGAGTTGAACCATCTCCCTCCTTAGTTGCTCAACAAGCTCAGTAGCCTTAGTGTTTGCTTTTGGCTCTTTTATTTTATTAATATAATTTTCTTCTGGAATTTTTCTATGAATTGGCAACCAACTATCATGCCAATGAAAAACTGGCTCATAACTAAACGCATGAGTGCCTATAGCGATAAAGAGTCTACTTACCGTAACTCCAAGCCCATTCATTTCTGCTTTATATTTCTCTAAGATCTTATCTGCTTCATTAATTATTTTATTTGAATGAGAATGTGGAACCTTTGCATTTAAAGCAACCCATCTATCTCCATCAGAGCCAATAACGCCATTTAAGGGTTTAAAAGGGTTTGACCTAACTGCTTTTGGAATAGAGTTCGGAATTTCTTCAGCTTTGTTTTTCCCACAAATCTCTCTAATTAATTTAATATCATCTCTAACAGAGCTGGAACTTCGACCTGCACAAACGATATGTAAAGAATACATATCTTCTTTCACAAAATCCCTACCTGATAAAACTAACTTTGTAGCATCAAATATACCTTTTTTAATTGAGGATTGATTCTTTGCTACAGAGGCAATTGTTTTTAATTCTTCCTTAATATTCAATGTAGATAAATTTTTTCTTGTAGAAACAGGGTCAAAGACATAAGCCTCTTCCGCAGCCCCACTTTTAGCTACTTGAGATAATGATAAGCAAGCAGAAGAAACATCCGGGAATAAAAATGTTAAATAATCAGTTTCTTTTGGGGCTGAAATCAACCTGAATGTAGCTTGGGTTTTTATTCCTAAGCTACCTCCATCGTGTATAAATAAACCATTTAGATCTGGCCCATAAGTTCTATAAAAAGGTTTAGAGTTTTTAAAAGCAGACTGCCCTGTTTTAATAATAGTTCCGTCTGGTAACAAAATTTCCATGCTTAGTAAAATATCCGCAGCTTGTCCGTACCTAGCAGTGCCCATAAATAATGCACCTTGAGATAAGCCGCCTCCAACCGTTGCCCTTATGCCTGAGAAAGTACCAAAAAAAGGAAGTCTCAAGCCTGTAGGTTTTAATTTTTCATATATCTCCTTCCAAGTAACACCAGATTCAACCGTTATATACATATCAGTTTCATTAATCTCAATAATTTGATTGAGCAAACTGACATCAAAAATAATTGTATCTTCTTTAGTGGGAACATATCCTTTCGTGTAAGACATCCCTCCACCCCGAACTATAATTGAATACCCTGATTTAGCTACATAAGGAATTGCCTTTTTTAGCAGTTCTTTATTTATGGGCCGAACAACAGCAGCACAGATTTTATCTTTAGAATAAACATCTATTGAATAAAACTCTCTTTCACTTTCTTCAGTGATAACAGATTCTTTTCCCAAGATGTCTGATAATTTAGATATTAGATGATCATTTTTAGTATCAAAGTAGGCGCTCATATTTTACCCTATAAGAATGATATAATTATATAAAAAACTTACTAAAATTAAATTTTGGTGGGCCCGGCAGGACTCGAACCTGCGACCAGACCGTTATGAGCGGCCGGCTCTAACCACCTGAGCTACAGGCCCAGAA
>NZXH01000004.1 GCA_002701885.1 Rhodospirillaceae bacterium
AGTATTGATAATAGTTTTGAGGGTATTGTAATTATTTTGATATCTCTTTTAGTAACGATTGGTTTAGTTATTTATCAAAATAAAATAATTAAGATGACTGCATCTAAAGCAATCAGAGCTGACTCACTTCACTATTTTAGTGATATTCTTTTAAATTCAGGCGTAATTATATCTCTTATAATTACTTACTATTTCAGTTATTCATTTATTGACCCGTTGGTTGCTTTATTTATAGCGGGCTATATTTTGATTATATCTTTTAAAATTTTTATTTCTTCAGTTGATGAGCTTATGGATAAAGAGTTCAATGATAAAGAACGTCAACGTATAACTGAAATTGTGTTAAATAATAAGCTCGTAAAAGACATACATGACCTCAGAACACGCAAATCTGGTTATAAAAGCTTTATTCAGTTCCATCTAGATTTACCATCAAATATATCTTTATTACAAGCGCATCAAATATCTGATGAAGTTGAAGAAAAACTATTATATTATTTTCCAGATTCTGAAATAATAATTCATCAAGACCCTGAGGGCATTGATGAGCAGAGGGATTTTTTTGAATGAATTTTAAACTTAGTGAGGTCTAGAATGCTAGGGTTGATGCAAAATAGGCAATTATTAGTTTCTTCAATTATTGACTTTGCTGATAAGAACTATGGTGATGTAGAGATTGTCTCAAAAACTGATAGCAACCAGGTTCATCGGTATAGTTATTCTGAAGCAACCTACCGAATAAAAAAACTAATTAATGCTTTGAAAAATATTGGTTTAAAAAAAGGAGATAAAGTTGCTACCTTGGCTTGGAATGACCACAGACATTTCGAACTTTATTATGCTATATCAAGCATGGGTGCAATTTTGCATACTATTAATCCAAGACTGTTTGAAGAGCAAATAATATATATTTCTAATCATGCTGAAGATAGCATTCTTTTTTTTGATCAATCTTTTGCTAATTTAGTAAACAATATTTCAAAAAAATTAGTTAGTGTAAAAAAATATGTCATAATGAAGTCAGAAAAATCTGATTTAAATATAAAATTAGATAATATAATATCATATGAAAATTTTATTGATCATAAAGTCAAAGATCTAGACTGGCCTAATTTTAAAGAAGAAGAAGCTTGTTCTCTATGTTACACATCTGGAACTACAGGAAACCCAAAGGGAGTCTTGTACTCTCATAAATCTACACTCCTGCACGCTTGGGCTACTTCTATGCCAGATACATTATGTATTTCGGCTTCATCTGTAGTTATGCCAGTAGTGCCTATGTTTCATGCGAATGCATGGGGTTTAGTGTATGCTGCTCCTATGACAGGTGCTAAATTAGTTTTACCTGGTTCCGATTTAGATGGGGAAAGTATTTATAAAATAATCAATGATGAGAAAGTAACAATATCTGCAGGAGTTCCTACAGTTTGGTTAATGTTGCTTAACTACATGGACCAGAATCGTGGATCAATAATGTCAGTAAAAAATTTAGTAATTGGTGGGTCTGCTGCTCCAAAATCAATGATAAAAGAGTTTTCAGATAAATATAATGTGACTGTATTACATGCATGGGGCATGACAGAAATGAGTCCTTTAGGGACAGTTTGTAGGTTACTTCCAAAACATAATGACCTATCAATTGCGAGTAAATTTGATTTAAAAGCAAAGCAAGGGAGAGCAATATTTGGGGTAGAAATGAAAATTACAGATGATTCTGGGGTTGAAATGCCTAGGGATGGAAAGTCTTTTGGAAATTTAAAAGTTAAAGGCCCTTGGGTAGCAGAAGCGTACTATAAAGAGCCAAAAAAAATACTAGACGAGGAAGGTTGGTTTAATACAGGCGATGTTGCTACTATTGACCCTGATGGTTTTATGCAGATTACAGACAGGTCCAAAGATGTTATAAAATCTGGAGGTGAATGGATAAGTTCGATAGATCTAGAAAATATTGCTATTGGACATGAAAAGATATTAGAGGCATGTGTTATTGGAATTCCAGATACTAAATGGGACGAAAGGCCCTTATTGCTTATTGTTCAAGATAAAAAAAGTGAATTGACAAAAAAAGAAGTATTAGATTTTTTTGTTGGTAAAGTGGCTAAATGGTGGATTCCAGACGATGTAATTTTTTTAGAAGAATTACCGCATACCGCTACAGGTAAGTTATTAAAGTCAAAATTAAGAGATGAATTTAAAAATCATAAAATTGTTTAATTATAAAAGTGTAAATTTTGAATTTATACTTGGATTATTTTCAGATGTAACAATTTTTTTATCAACTAAATAAATTAAATGAGCTAAAATTGATTGTGAGGCAGCAGGGTATAAAGCTGGGTCTTTATCTTTATATAGTTTTTTTACTATATCAATAATTTTGTCAGTTGATTTAAGTGATTTTAATATTTGGTTTTCTCTTTTTATACGGTGATTAATCACCAATTTGATAAACTCCTTGATGTTTGAGATTGAAGGTCCATGAGTCGGCCAACAAATATCAAATGAGAAATCTAGTAATTTCTTTAAACTTTTAAGGTAGTCTTCCATACTTCCATCTGGTGGTGATATTACTGTAGTGGACCATCCCATTAGGTGATCTCCACTAAAAAGAGTTTTCTCTTCGATTAATTCATAGCAAAGATGGTTTGAAGTATGTCCGGGAGTATGTATGGCCCTAAGTTTCCATGTTTCTCCTTCAAAAATATTATTATCTCTAACCTTTATATTTGGTGAAAATTCATAATCCGCACCTTCTTCTACTAGAGGTAATTTATTATCTATTTTTTTTCTGTGTTTTCCAAACCCATATAACGGTGCTTTAGTTAGATTATGTAGTTTATTGGCTGCAGAAGAGTGGTCTTTATGAGTATGGGTCACAAAAATATGTGTTACATTTTCATTTTTTAGTTCATTTAGTATAGAATTTATATGTTCATCATCATCTGGACCTGGGTCAATAATTGCAACATCACCTTTGCCAATAATGTATGTTCCAGTGCCATGTAGTGTAAAATTAGAGGGGTTTTTTGCTATAATTCTTCTTACTTTATTACTCAAATTAGTTGAAACACCGTAACTAAAATTCATATCTGATTTAAATTTAATTTGCATATTTATTTTGAAATCTCTAATTTTTTAGTCAAAAAACTTTAACCAAGACAATGACTCATCTGTTGTTGGCAATGGGATGTATTCAGCTCCTAACCATTTGTTGTAATCTAATTTTTTTAGTAGGTCAAAAATTTTTTTAAAGTTAATTTCTCCAGTTCCAGGCTGTTTTCTACCTGGGTAGTCTGCAAATTGGATATGACCTATATAATTAAAATTAATTTTTATAGAACTGAGTATATCTTCACCCATGCGATACATATGATATATATCGAATAAAACTTTTAGATTTTTAACCTCAGATTTTTCTATAATTTCTATAGCTTCAGAAGTAGTATTTATTAGAAAGTTTGGTCTATCATAATAGTTTATTGGCTCTATAAGAATTAAGCAATTTGTATTCTTTAACCTTTCTGCGGCATATTTAAGGTTATCGATAAATATTTTTTTTGAATGATTAGAATTTATATGGCTAGGAGGACTGCCAGACAATAGATTTATGGCAAATGGCTCAAGAGCTTCTATATACATTTTTGCTTCAGCAACAGCAGCTCTAAAATGTGCTGTTCTTTCTGCTATCGAGGCTATTCCTGGGCCTCCATTGGAGAAGTCGCCAGAGGGAAAATTAAATAATGAGATTTTAATTTTTGTTTTTTCTATAGTATTTAAGAGATCTTCAATTGGTATATCATATGGAAAATGAAGTTCAATAGCACTGAATCCAGCGTCAGCAGCAGCTTTTATTCTATCCAGTAGTGGTAATTCAGTGAATAGTAAAGAAATATTTGCTGATAGTTTAAGCATAATAATTAAAGTATTAGACAAATTAAAAATTTATTTATAGCATAAATAAAAATAAGTTGGAGTGAAATGAATAAAGAAAGTGAACTTTTCTGGATAAAGCCAAAAGTTGTATCGAGAGATTATTACAACGGAATTTTTGGCCATTTACACTTCAGAAGAGCAGGAAAAAGTTCTGAGGTTATTAATCCTTTAATCTTGTTGCATCAGAGTCCTTCAAATGGAAGGCCTTTTGAAGGTTTAATGGAAAAAATAAGTTCTGATAGGCTGGTTTTAGCAATAGATACACCAGGTTTTGGTGACTCAGATGCACCTATATCTCCTCCAAATATATCAGATTATGCTTTTTCAATTATTGAGCTAATTAATGACTTAAATTTAGATAAAGTAGACCTTTTTGGGGATCATACTGGAGCTAAAATTGCTGTAGAAATAATAAAACAAATCCCTAACAAGGTTGGAAGTGCAATTTTTAATTCATGCCCAGTTTATTCTAAAGAACAAATGGATAAAATGATGATTCACCTTGAAGAGGAGAAACCTAAAGACATAATTCCTGAAGATGGGAGTCATTTTGTAAAGCGCTGGAAATCTCTTCAAAACTGGTACCTAAATGCTCCAATTGAGTTAGTCAATAGAGATTTTATTGAGATGCAACGGCCTTTAGACAAAGGTTGGTATGGCCACAATGCAGCATTTGCAGTCAATCATGCAGATAATCTTCCGCAAATTGAACACCCCTTACTTGTACTGTGTCCTAATGATATGCTTTGGGATGCCACTAAAGAATCTTCGAAGTATCTTGTTAATGGAAAAGTATTAGAGTTGCCTAATTATGGTATGGGCTCTTTATCAGTAGAGACAGAAATGTATAGTAATATATTTAAAGAATTTTTTAATACTCAAAAACCTTTATCAGTTAGCAATGCCAAATCAAAAATTTATGAGCCAAAGTTTAATAAAGTTACAAATATTATAAAAAGAATATTTATAAGCAATGAGTATGGGCAAGTTCATGCTAGAGTAGTAGGAAAATTAAATAGCCAAAAAAGGCCAATTTTATGTTTACATATGAGCCCTTTTTCATCAAGAAATTTTGAAAAGTTGTTAATTGATTTAGGTAAAGACAGACTTGCGGTTGCGATGGATATACCAGGTTTTGGTGAATCAGACCCAACAGAAAAAGTGCCTACTATTGATATCTTAGCTACGGTAGTTTTAGATTCTATGAAAAAAATAGTAAATGAATCATCATTTGATATTTTAGGCGACCATACAGGTGCTGTAATTGCGATGCATATTGCAGCATACCACAAAGAAATGGTCACCGGGTTAGTTTTGAATGGCATACCATGTTTTGAAAAACAAGAAAGATTAGAAAAACTTAAAAATGCTAAATATAATAAACCTATGGAGGATGGATCGCATCTTATTCGTCGATGGAAGTCAGTAAGAATGTTAAGTGGTTCTGAGGGAGATGATAAGGTTGTAGAGAGAAACTTTGTAGAAGCTTTGAGGGGCGGTCCTTTTGCACATTGGGGACATGTAGCAGTTTTTTCTTATGAGCTATTTGATACCTTAGATAAAATAAACCAGCCAACCCTTGTTTTGAAACCTCGAGATGGCCTTGAAGATAGAACTACAAAGTATTCTTCGAAAATAAAAAATGTAAGTATTAAGGACTTACCAAAAGAAAACTATGGGTTTCTCGAATACAAATCTAAAGCTTTTGCTACTGAAATAATTCATTTTCTTGATAAGATATAAATAAAATAATCTAAAAAATTGTGTTAAAATTATCATCAAATAATTTGGGTATATTCTATATGCTCATAGCTACTCTAACATTTACCTTTATGCAGGTATGTGTAAGGTTAGTTTCTGAGGACATCCATCCTATACAGATTGCATTTTTTAGAAATTTTTTTGGTTTATTAGTAGTTATGCCGTTATTAATGAGATCGGGCCTTTCAGTTTTAAAAACAGATAAACTAAATTGGCATTTCTATCGCAGTATTTTGCAAACATGTGGAATGTTTTTTTTCTTTACAGCCCTGACATTATCTCCCTTAGCTCAGAATGTTGCATTATCATTTACAGCGCCTTTATTTACAGTCTTTCTTGCAATTATTTTGCTTGGAGAAAAATCAGAACTTAAAAGGTGGATAGCTTTAGTAATAGGTTTTTTCGGTGCTTGGGTTGTAATAAGGCCAGGGTTTTCAGAAGTAAATATAGGTTCAATTCTGGTTTTGTGCTCCTCTATTGTCTGGGCTGGCTCAATGACAATAATTAAGTTTTTGTCTAAAACTGAATCAACGCTTACGCTTACAGTTTATATGGGGTTATTTATGGCGCCATTATCATTTATACCAGCAATATTTTTTTGGTCATGGCCTGGGTTAAATGATTTATGGCTTCTTTTTTTGGTTGGTTTTTTCGGCGCCTCAGGTCATTTAGCATTAGCTGGGGCATTCAAAGCTGGGGATACTGGAGCAGTTTTACCTCTAGATTTTCTTAGATTGATTTGGGCGTCTATTTTAGGTTTTTTTATATTTTCTGAAATACCCGACAGTTGGACTTGGTTTGGGGGTATAGTTATCTTTGCTGCTGCTACTTATATAGCCCTCAATGAACTTAAAGCAAAAAAATAATCCTTTATCCCCTAAAACTATCTTTTAGAAGTCTTATCTTTGTAAAAACTTCTAAATCTGAACTGCCAACTAAGGATAATTTTTTTTGTATTTCTATGCTATCTGGTCTAAGGAAAGGATTTGTTTCTATTTCATCTAATAAAATAGAGGGTACTGTTGAAATTCCTTTTTCTCTTTTTAATATTACTTCATTCATCCTTATTTTAAGTTTTTGGTTTTCTGGTTCTATTGTTAAGGCAAAATTTCCATTGGCTAAAGTATATTCATGAGCACAGTACACTTTTGTCTCTTTTGGTAGGTTCTTAATTTTTACTAACGAATCCCACATTTGCTCCATAGTACCTTCAAATACCCTTCCGCAACCTAATGCAAAAAGTGTGTCCCCGCAAAATAATGCTTGAGATTTATTAAAGTAAAATGCAATATGGCCTTTTGTATGTCCTGGGATGTCCATAATCCTAACTGTTTCGTTTCCAAAACTAAACTCATCTTTATCTTTGTAACAAATATCAATTCCAGGAATTCTTTGAAAATCAGACTTAGGTCCAATAATTTTGCAATTAGTGATATTTTTTAGTTCTAGATTTGCTCCTGTATGGTCATTATGGTGATGTGTATTAAAGATATGAGTTAGCTTCCAATTATTTTTTTTTAATTCATCAATAACAGGGTCAGGAATTGCTGGATCGACTACTGCGGTGAATTCTTCTGAAGCATTGATTAGCCAAATATAATTATCACTAAGGACCGGTATTTGTTTAATTGATATCATATTTCATTTTATATAATGTATTAATAAAATAATCTAGATAAATATTTTTGATTATAATTATTTATATTATTTAACCCTTTTTTATTGGAATATTTTGGCGATGAAATTTATTGATAAGATATTAGACTTAACAATTTTTTATTCTTTTGGTTCATATGGATTTATTCGTCATCAAAAATACTTTGACAAAGAAGATTTATCTAAACGTGCTGCAGGTAAGGTTTGTATCATTACTGGAGCAAATAATGGCTTGGGCTTTTATACTGCTGAAAAGTTAGCAAGCAATGGGGCAAAAGTATATATGATTTGTAGAAATAAAACTAAGGGTGAAGTTGCAGCAAATAAACTTATATCAAAAGGTTATAATGTCTTTCTTGAAATTGTTGATTTGTCTGAACCAAAGTCGATTAAAAACTTTGCTGAGAACTTTAATGAAGAAAAAGTAGATATACTTATTCATAACGCAGGGTTAATACCTAATGAAAAACAACATAATAGCGATGGAATTGAATTAGCTTTTGCAACTCACTTGCTTGGGCCTCATTTGCTTACGAAACTACTTATTCCTAAGCTTAGTGGTAGTAGAATCATATGGGTTACAAGTGGAGGTATGTATTTAACGAAATTCTCTTTTGCTAAGACTATGGCGGTTAATGGAAAGTATAATGGTGTATCTTCCTATGCTTGTACAAAAAGAGGGCAAGTTATATTGTCAGATTTTTGGTCTAAAAAATTAAAGAAAATGGGTGTTATTGTCTCCGCAATGCACCCTGGGTGGGTTGACACTCCGGGTCTTCAAAAATCACTTCCTTTATTTAGTAGTTTTTTGGGGAAAAGACTGAGATCATTAGCTCAAGGTGTAGATACTATATATTGGTTGGCTATTTCTGGTAATAAAAAAATTAAAACTGGTGAGTTATGGTTTGATAGAGAAAAAAGAGCTAAATATCTATGGTTCACCAAAGAGCATCAAAAAGAAAGAGATGCTCTCTGGGAATATTGTGAAAATTTCAAACTAATTTAATTTGGTTTTTTATAGGCAGAGCCTGTAGCAAGTTTATTTGCAGTTTTCATTCCTTCAGTGAATTCTTTGTCGCTAATCAAAGGGTATGTTTTCCAGTCTTCAATTGCACCTGATGAAACTATTGTAAGGATTACTGCAGTATATTGATCCATTGTTTCTGCTTCAGCAATTAAAACTACATCCCAGTCCCCCATACAAAAATCAATGCTATGAATCTTTACTCCCGCTCCATCGAATACTTTTGAAACAGCATCAGATCTACTCATTGGGTTATCAACCATACCTTTTAGTGCTTCAGGAGAGTATTTTGCTAGTGTTAACATTTTGATCATAATATTTCCTTCTCTATAAGTTCTTAATGTTATTTTTTGTAAACTGATGCTAAAGCTTTGAACTC
Source organism: Rhodospirillaceae bacterium (assembly GCA_002701885.1). Lineage (GTDB taxonomy): Bacteria > Pseudomonadota > Alphaproteobacteria > SHVP01 > SHVP01. The sequence goes on from NZXH01000004.1 coordinate 8,751, forward strand.
TTCATTAAGTGCCTTTAGTTCTTTGTCGGTATTTATTTTTTTTACACTTTTATTTGGGGACTTATTGCTTAATTTTTTTGCTTTAGCGGGATTTTTTTTATTACTTGTTTTTTTTCTCTTTTTTTTAGGTGCCATTCTTTTCTCCGTATTTATAAATTGAGTATTAAAATATTTATTCAAGAAATGAATTAATTATCTCTTTTTATACAATAATCGACAAGGTTTATTAAAGTTTCCTTAGTTTTATCGTTCGGAAATATTGCCAATGCATCTTTAGCCTTATCCCCGTAGTGTTTAGCTCTGTTAATCGTATCTCTTAATGAGTTATGTTTAGTCATCAAGCTAATTGCATGCTCAAAATCATTTTCATCTTGATTACAGCTTACAAGCGTTTTTTTCCAAAAAGATCTTTCCTCAGAATTACCTCTTCTATACGCAAGAATTACAGGAATCGTAATTTTACCTTCCTTAAAGTCATCTCCTCTGGATTTGCCTAAAGTAATTGATGTTGCAGAATAATCCAGAGCATCATCAATAAGTTGGAATGCCATTCCTAAATTCTTCCCATAGCTTTCAAGTGACTCCTGATCAGCAATTTTCCTATCAGCTACTATTCCAGATACTTTACATGCAGCTGAAAAAAGAGCTGCTGTTTTAGCTCCAATTACATCTAAATATGTATCTTCACTAGTATCTAAGTCATTTTTTGTAAGTAGTTGGTGTACCTCGCCTTGAGCTATAATAGCGGAAGTATCTGATAATAACTTAAGTACTTCAAGTGATCCGTCAGAAACCATAAGTTGGAAGGCTCTACTAAACAAATAGTCTCCAACTAATACACTAGATTCATTTCCCCAAACAGTATTAGCAGTTTTAACCCCTCTTCTTAAAATACTTGAATCTACAACATCATCGTGAAGTAAGGTTGCGGTATGTATGAATTCAACGCATGCTGCTAATTTTATATGCCTTTCTCCGGAATATTTACATAATTTTGCAGCAGCTATGGTCAACATAGGCCTAAGTCTTTTTCCTCCAGAAGATATAATATGATTTGCTAATTTTGGAATAAGACTTACCCGATTTTCAGTTTCTTTAAGAATGATGTGATTTATAAGCTTGAGGTCAGGCTCAATCATTTTTGTCAAAGCATCAAGAGCATTTTTTTCATCATGTCTTTCAGGGTTTAATTTATAAATTTTTGTCAAAAATTGCCTCGCATTCACATTTCGATTATATTATTTATTTAATACAAGATAATAGGTATTGTTTTTTGTAAAGTCAAAATTGGTATATTTTTATAAGCAAGAACTTTAATTATGGATAGTGAATTTTCAGAAGATGCCATATTAGGTGGTTCAATTATAATTAAACAGAACAAATCTGGCTTCAGAATTAGTTCAGATAGCATTTTCTTAGCTGCATCTGTCCCGGGAAAAATTGACCAATATATCCTTGATGTTGGTGCTGGAACTGGAGCAATTTCCTTAGTGCTTGCAAAAAGGTATAGTAAATCTAAAATTTATGCTATTGAAAACTTCCCTGCTCATATTGAACTTTTAAGTGAAAATATATTGCTTAATAACTTATCTCACCAAATTACAGCTATAGACTCTAATATATCTAAGTTGGATTCAGTTCTTTTTGATCAAAAGTTTGACCATATTGTTACAAATCCGCCATTTTATCAAAAAAATAATAGTAGGCTCCCAGCTAATTTGGGTAAAAGGGTTGCCCTGCATGAGGGTGATATTTCTATGAAAAGTTGGATAAATTATTGTAAAAATTTTTTAAAGGTAGGCGGTAGTTTTACTTTAATTATACCATATGTTCGTTATGATGAGGTTGTTGAGATTTTTTCTTCATTTTTTTTTACAATAAGGACTATGAACCTTTTGCCTAGGGAAGGTGAAGAGCCCAAAAGATCTATAATTCAGGGTTGGTCCAAGGGGGAGAGAAAAATACAAAAGTTCGATTGCTTGGTATTGCATACGAAAAAAAATAGTGCTTTTACACCTAGGGCCGAAAATGTGTTAAGAGGGGAAGATATTTTAGAGCTTGCTGAGCCTCTAATAGAATATTAATGTATTATTTAAGGTTTATTTTCATGAAGGTTTTTAATGTATTAAAAAAAAATAAGAACACTGTTTCTGTTTTAAGGTTGAATGGAACTATAACAGCAAGCCCTAAGAGCCTTAATATAGTAACAATGGCAAAACCTATTGAGCAAGCCTTTCGTCAAAAGGGTGCAAGAGAGGTGGTCCTAGATATTAACTGTCCTGGAGGATCTCCTGTTCAGACATCACTAATATATAAAAGAATCAGGTTGCTTGCGGAAGAAAAGAAAATAAAAGTATCATCTTTTACTCAAGATGTGGCCGCTTCTGGTGGTTATTGGTTGGCTTGTGCTGGTGATAAAATCTATGTAGATAAAAATTCAATTATAGGATCTATAGGTGTTATTTCTGGGGGGTTTGGTTTTC
>NZXH01000005.1 GCA_002701885.1 Rhodospirillaceae bacterium
ACTTCCATGGGAAATAATCCCACAGCGACCTCAACGCTGCGCGTCTACCAGTTCCGCCACGACCGCATTTACATAAGCCTAATACTAAATTTAATTCTTAGAAGAAAACTCAATATCAGTTTATTTCAAATTTTATAGAATATTAGTAACTTTTTGTTGAAGGGTCAAATATCTTCAAGCTTTCCAATTATTTTACTTATAGTTATCGCCACATTTTCTTTAGAAACCATAACTTCACCCTCACCTATTAACCTATCATTTGCCATGATTAAAGCAGGATCATCCACTGTTGTATCAAGCTCAATAACAGCACCCCTTCCCATTTTAAGTAATTGGTGAATTGGCATCTCAGATCTTCCAAGCACTACTGAAAGTTCAACACTTACGTTATTAACTGCTTTTTCATCTTTATTAGACATCTTTTTCTACTTAGATTAAATTGTAATTCTCTTTATAATCAATTTCAGAAAATAAAGATAAAATATTAATGAAAGATTAAATATTTAATGGAAACAAGTAAACAAAATATTAATTGGGTAATTGATAAACCTCTAGTAGATTATGATAAAGCTGTATCTAAAATGATCTCTACTGTAGATAAAATACATACTAGATCTGAAAAAGAGCTTATATGGCTTCTAGAACATCCTGAAATTTATACTGCAGGGACAAGTTCAGAACCAACAGATCTAATTGGAAATAACAAAATACCAGTTCATAGAACAGGCAGAGGAGGTAAATACACATATCATGGACCAGGACAAAGAGTGATATACACGATGATGGACTTAAGGAAACGAAAAAAAGACTTACGTTTATTTGTAAATATGCTTGAGGAGACTATAATTCTTACTCTTAAGGATTTGAATTTAAAAGCCATTAGACTACCAGGAATTATTGGCATTTGGGTAGAATCAAAAGAAAATAAATATTCAAAAATTTCAGCAATTGGAATAAGAGTAAAAAAATGGATAACATTTCATGGCGTCTCAGTTAATATTAACCCTAATCTAAATAACTACTCAGGAATAATACCTTGTGGCATTAGAGAGCACGGCGTCACATCACTTGAAAATGAAGGAATAAATATATCAAAAGATGATTTTGACAGATTATTTAAAAGAAAATTTTTGGAAGTATTCTAAATAATTGTCGTTCAGTATTTAATAAAAAAACGATCAGAAAAATTTGAAAAGTCAAAGTTGTTTAATATAAAATATTCAACTTTTTTGACACAAGATAGCTCTGAACCTTCATAACATAATTTTACCAAACGATCCAACTCATCCTTTTTACAAATAACTAGAGCTTCCACTGAACCATTAATTTTATTATAGACATAGCCATTTAAACCAATTTTTTGAGCAGTTTCCTTTAACCAGGCCCTATAGAATACTCCTTGAACTTTTCCTATAATTACTAATTTATAAATATTTTTATTTATTTATCTTACCTAATCAAATTCAATAATAACATCGTCAGTCATAAGTGGTTGATTTTCTTGTTTTAATATGCTTTTTACAATACAATCTTTATCAGCAATAAGAATATTCTCCATTTTCATTGCATCAATAACAACTAATGAGTCGCCTGTACGAACGGCATCACCCTCTTTAACATCAATTCTAAGCAAAAGCCCTGGCATTGGAGAAATTAAATATTTACTCAGATCAGGCTCCTCTTTTCTAGGCATAAATTTTGTTAGATCGCTAACGATTTGACTACGAAAAAATAAATTATACTCTATACCTTTTAAAATAATTCTATGACCTTCATCAAGAAGATCCACTTGAGCTGAAAAAGGCTCTCCATTTATAGAGCATTCAAATAAGATCTGACCAGGAATCCATTCACTTATAACTTGATAAGAATGATTATCTATGGATATATTACAAGTATCTTTAAAAAATTTATAACTTATTTTTTCTTGATTTTTATTTAAAAAACATACCATATTCTTAGAATGATTTTCTCTTCCTCTTTCTCTAAACTTACACTGAACATACGCACCAATAGAAATTGCAAGATTCTTTAGTTTTTCGTCATCAGTGTTATTAGCATATCCATCTGGCCAGGTATTAGAAATAAAATCAGTTGAATAATTCCCTTCCTTAAATGATTCTTTAGAAAGAATATCTCTCATAAAGCCAATATTATTCCTAATACCTCTAATTATAAAACTATCAAGAGCATCTGACATTAATTCAATTGCTATTTCTCTTGACTCACCAAAACTAATTACTTTTGCAATCATTGGATCATAAAACCTAGAAATTTCAGCGCCTTCTAAAACTCCGCTATCTACTCTTATTTGATTAGATTTTTTCGGCTCTTGGTACTTAATTAACCTGCCTATAGACGGGACAAAACCTCTTAAGGGGTCCTCAGCATAGGCCCTACATTCAATAGCAGACCCTGAAAAGGTTACATTATCCTGTGTTAATTTCATTTTTTCACCGAAGGCCACCCTTATCATTTGTTCAACTATATCCACCCCAGTAATTAATTCTGTTACAGGATGCTCAACTTGTAATCTAGTGTTCATTTCAAGAAAATAAAAATTTTTATGATTATCTACTATAAATTCTACAGTACCTGCAGAAGTATAATTAACTGCTCGCGCTAGATCTTTAGCTTTAGAGCCCATAGACTCTCTCAAACTCTCATCTAAAAAAGGACTTGGCGCTTCTTCAATAACTTTTTGATGTCGCCTTTGAATACTACATTCTCTTTCTCCCAAATGAATAATATTACCAAAATTATCCGCTAAAATTTGAATTTCAATATGTCTCGGCTGTTCTATAAGTTTTTCAATAAATATTCTATCATCTCCAAAAGAAGATTGAGCCTCACTTCTAGCGCGTTCAAGATTTTCTTTAACTTCACTTGAGCTCTTCGCTACCCTCATACCTTTTCCACCACCACCTGCAGAAGCTTTGATCATAACCGGATAACCAATAGATTCAGCTATTTCTTGAGCATGCTTAACATCCTTAACTTCACCTATAAAACCTGGAACAGTAGAAACTTTAGCTTTATCTGCTAATTTCTTAGATTCAATTTTATCACCCATTATTGAAATAGCTTCTTTTGAAGGGCCTATAAACTGTATTCCTAGTTCATTTAAAGCCTCTACAAAATCAGCATTTTCTGACAAAAACCCATAGCCTGGGTGAATAGCTTCTGATTTACTTTTTTTAACAGCATTAATTATAGCGTCTGAATTTAAATAACTCATATTTGATTGAGATTGACCAATATAAATTGCCTCATCAGCAAGCTGCACATGCTTTGAAAATTTGTCAGCTTCAGAAAAAATAGCAACAGTTTTTATACCCATTTTCCTAGCTGTACTGATAACTCTACAAGCTATTTCACCTCTGTTTGCAATTAGTATTTTTGAAAACATTTTCTTTCCGAATTATTTAATAGTTAAAGAGGGATATTATCGTGTTTTTTCCAGGGGTTATTTAATTTTTTATCTTTTAGCATATTTATTGCCCCAATAATTTTTTTTCTTGTATCTCTTGGTAAAATTATATCATCAATAAAACCTCTGCTTGCAGCAATAAATGGATTAGCAAATTTTTTTCTATAATCTTCAGTTAAGTCAGCAATCTTTTTAATATCTTTAGCTTCGTTTCTAAAAATAATCTCTACTGCCCCCTTTGGGCCCATAACAGCAATTTCTGCGGAAGGCCATGCATAATTTATATCTCCGCGCAGATGCTTTGAAGCCATGACATCGTACGCCCCACCATAAGCTTTCCTAACAATACATGTAATTTTTGGAACTGTAGCTTCTCCATAAGCAAACAATAGTTTTGCTCCATGTTTAATTATACCGCCGTATTCTTGATCTGTACCAGGCATAAAACCCGGAACATCAACAAAAGTAATTATTGGTATATTGAAACAATCACAAAACCTCACAAACCTAGCTGCTTTCTTTGAAGCATCAATATCTAAACAGCCCGCAAGAACCATAGGTTGATTAGCAACTATTCCAACTGAGAACCCACCAAAACGACCAAAACCAATAACAATATTCTTAGCAAAGTCTTTTTGTAGTTCAAAAAAATCTGACTCGTCTACAACCTTGTTAATTAATTCTAGTATATCATACGGTTTAGTTGAATCGTGTGGTACCAAGTTTTCAAGAGATTGTTCAATCCTATCTTCTTTGTCTTCAGTATCTCTGTATTCAACAAATTCTTTATTATTTTGAGGAAGAAAATCCATTAACCTTCTTGCCTGAATTAAAGTTTGAATATCATCATCAAAAGCTAAGTCAGCGACTGAAGACTTAGAAGTATGGGTTTTAGCTCCTCCCAATTCTTCATGGGAAACCTCTTCGTGCGTTACTGTCTTAACAACATCTGGGCCAGTAACAAACATGTGCGATGTTTTGTTAACCATAAAAATAAAATCTGTCATAGCAGGAGCGTAAACTGCACCACCTGCGCAAGGACCCATAATTAGTGATATTTGGGGCACAACACCTGATGCTAAAACAGTTTTCTGAAATACATTAGCATAACCCCCTAAAGAGGCCACTCCCTCTTGAATTCTTGCCCCCCCTGAATCGTTAATGCCTATTAATGGAGCACCCACACTCATAGCTTGGTCCATCACTTTACAAATTTTTTCAGCATGTGTTTCAGATAAAGAACCACCAAAAACTGTAAAATCTTGACTAAAAACAAAAACTAATCTTCCATTAATTTTTCCATAACCGGTAACCACTCCATCACCTGGGATTTTACTTTTATCCATACCAAACTCTGTCTCTCGATGCTCCACAAACATGTCAAACTCTTCAAAGGATCCCTCATCCAAAAGGACTACCAATCTCTCCCGAGCAGTTAATTTGCCTTTTTCATGTTGCTTATCAATTCTTTGATCTCCACCACCCTTTAGCGCAGAGTTAATCCTCACCTTTAAATTATCTAGATTTTCATTTTCTTCGGACATTTTTATTCCTTGAAATAGGCCAGTCAATAGAGTAGCTCTATTATTTAAATAATTCAAAAAAAAACTCAACTGTTGTAAATTTTTTTTTCAAATTTTTTTTCAATTTCATATAATTCATTACAATTTTTTTTAAAGCCAATGTAATTGAATATTGACCTCATATGAGAGGGCAGAGGAGCCTCAACCAAGATTTTTTCATCATATTTACCCTCCAGGATTACTTTCCTTGAGAATAATTGAGTCATATTAAACCCATAATTAGAATTATTATTTTTTAATCCTGGAATAGAGTATTTTTTATCTCCAACTATAGGGCATCCAATTTCAGCACAATGTACTCTTAATTGGTGCGTTCTTCCCGTAACTGGTGACAAAAGTAACCATGAAAAATTTTCGCGAGTTTCAATTACTTTATAAATTGAAAAAGCTTCATCTCCATTAGCGTCAACCATTACTTTTTCATATTTATTTGTAAATTTCTTTTTTAATGGTAGATCAATAACACCATAGTCACTCTTTGGCCTCCCAAAAACTACCGCCCAATATAATTTTTTTATTTTTGATGAAAAAAATTTTTCTTGTATCATTTTTGATGCTCTAAAATTTCTTGCTATCATAAGAACACCAGATGTATTCTTGTCTATTCTATGCACTAACCGAGCATCTTCATCAGGACCTAAATTAAGTGAGTCAAGCATACTATCAACACTATCAGTTATTTTTGACCCCCCTTGAACTGCTAATCCGTAAGGTTTATCAATGACTATCAAGTTCTTATCACAATATAAAACCCTTTCGGAGAGACTAAAGGAAGAGTTCCTGTTGTTAATTTTAGGCTTAACTTCATAACGAATAAATGGAGGAAGTCTAACTTCTTCTCCATCAGTTAGTTTATGTGAAGGTTTAACCCTCCCACCATTGACTCTCACCTGACCAGTGCGAATTAATTTCTCTATGTAATGAAAGTTTAGATTAAAGAATTTTTTCTTTAACCACCAGTCTAACCTTTTGCCATGAAATATATCTTCAATTATATAACGGTTGCTACTCATTATAGGATAGCCTTTGTAAAATAAATTCCAATGAAAAAGGCTAAAATGCTAAAAAAGACCGAAACAAAAAGATATAAAAAGGCCTCTAAAAAACTATTTTTATTCATTATATTAAAAAAATCTGCTGAAAATGCACTAAAGGTAGTAAAACCCCCAAGGACTCCTACTAAAAAAAAATACTTAAATTCATTATTAATATTTAATTTGGAATTAAATAATTCAATAAAAATGCCCATTAACAAACATCCAAAAATATTAACGAACAATGTTTGAAAAGGGTAAACAAAATAAAAGTACCTTGCTGTAAAAATATAAACAAGGTATCTTAAGATTGATCCGGAAGCACCACCTATACCTACTAGAAAAATTATTTTCATAATTACTACCCTAATTTAGAAAATACGTAATTTTAAAATTTATCTTCTTTTAATTTTTTTAACTTTAATAGTTTCTCTTTAATTTTTTTTTCAAATCCTAGGCTTTTAGGAATATAAAAGGATTTTTTTTCAACATTATCAGGAAAATAATTTTGTCCAGAATAATTACTCTCTAAAGAATGATCATAAACATAACCCTCGCCATAACCTAATTCTTTCATAAATTTATTAGGGGCATTAATTATATGTTTAGGTGGGCTCTTGGAACCATGTTTTTTTGCTATTTCATTTGCTAATTTTTGAGCTAAGTAAACTGCATTAGATTTATCCGCAATAGATAAAAAAATTACGCTCTGTGCCAAAAAAATCTCACCTTCTGGCAAACCAACGGATTCATAAGCTTCTTTTGCGCTAACTATGTGCCCTAGCGCTGATGGATCAGCTAATCCTACATCTTCTGATGCAATTCTTAATAAACGCCTAAAAATATATAGAGGATCCTCACCTCCAATTAGCATCCTTGATAACCAGTACAATGAGGCGTCTATATCTGACCCTCTTATACTTTTATGAAGCGCACTGATTAAATTGTAATGTTCTTGCCCTAATTTATCATACCTTAGAGGTCTTGAACTAATTAGTTCTAGCAACGAATTTCTATCTAGTCCATAAGATCCATTAACATGTATCATCTCAATTATATTTAATAGAAACCTTGCATCGCCATCCACTAAATTAAATAATGTATCCTTTGCTTCAGCATTTAAAAAATTTGAACTAGATAAAAATTTTTGAGCTCTAAAGTAAATTTTCTCTAGCCCCTCCCTATCTATATTATTTAAACGAAGAACATTACATCTAGAGATTAGTGCATTATTTAGAACAAAAGATGGGTTTTCAGTTGTTGCCCCAATTAATGTTATTACCCCCTCTTCTATTGCTCCTAAAAAACTATCTTGTTGAGATCTATTTAATCTATGTATTTCATCGATAAACAAAACGGACCTTACTTTATTAGATAATTTTATTTCAGCAGATTCTATTATTTTTTTTATTTCGGAAATACCAGTATGAATAGCTGAAACTTTATAAAAATCATAGTCACTTGAGTTACATATTATTCTTGCAAGAGTTGTCTTGCCTGAACCAGGAGGGCCCCATAAAATAATTGAATACAGCTTATTAGCGTTGATCATTTTAGAGATGAAACTATTATGTTTGAATAAATGATCTTGACCAAAAAATTCATCAAAATTCATAGGACGTAATTTTTCTGAAAGTGTTTGTATATCAGAATTTTTCTCTTTATGAAGATCAAATAAATTTTTCATCATCTTATAGTGAGACGATATTCTCTTTTACCCCTCAAAAGAATTATAGCCTATTTACCTTATTGATTAACAACACTAATTATTTCATCAACGTCATTTATTATCATACAAAGTATTATTTTAAGTGAATTAGAAGCAAGATAAACAAAATATTTATTCAGAACTTTCTACTTTTTCGCTAGATTCATCGTTAGGGTTGGGCCCAGAATCTAAGCCTTTAACATCAGGATCCCTATCAACAAGCTCAATTACTGCCATTGCAGCAGAATCACCATATCTAAAACCACTTTTCATCACTCTAGTATACCCTCCATCTCGTGAAGAGTAACGTTCAGCAAGGACTGAGAAAAGTTTGTCAACTTGGTCACATTTACCTAATTTTGAAAACACTTGTCTTCTAGCGTGCAAACTCCCTCGTTTTCCAAGAGTAATCAGCTTTTCAACAATTGGTTTTAATTCTTTTGCTTTTGGAAGTGTAGTTGTTATTTGCTCATGTTTTATTAGAGAAATAGCTAGATTAGCAAACATAGCCTTTCTATGAGCACTTGAACGATTTAACCTTCTTCCAGATTTACGATGTTGCATAATTATTACCTCAAACGGAACTAAAAGTTATCATCTAACTTTTTTGCAAGTTCTTCAATATTTTCAGGAGGCCAATTTGGCACTTCCATTCCTAGATGAAGACCCATCTGCGCCAAGACTTCTTTTATTTCATTTAGTGACTTTCGTCCAAAATTTGGTGTCCTTAGCATCTCACCCTCTGTTTTTTGAATCAAATCACCAATATAAACAAGGTTATCATTTTTAAG
>NZXH01000006.1 GCA_002701885.1 Rhodospirillaceae bacterium
ATCATTTCGGCAATTTTTGTTCTTTGCCTATTCAATAGCTCTGCCTTTGCTAAGCAAAATGAAAATGAAATAATAATTGCTGCAAATAATATTTACTATGATAAAAATGATAATACTGTTACCGCACGAGGAAATGTCGAAATAGTTTTAAAAGATAAAGTTTTGTTTGCAGATAAAATAGTTTATTTTCAAGACAGTGATACAATTACAGCAGAAGGAAATATCAGCTTATTACAGGAAAATGGAAATGTTTTTTTTGCGAATTCCTTAGAGCTTTCAAATCAAATGAGCGAAGGAATTATTGAAAGCTTCAAGGCTCTATTAAAAAGCGATGCAAGATTTGCTGCTCAGTCAGCTATAAGAAAAAATGAAATAGTAATAATGAACAATGCTGTTTATTCTCCTTGTAAACCATGTGAAGGTGAAAAAAATAATAAGCCTCTATGGCAAATTAGAGCAAAAGAAATTATTCATGATGAACAAAAAAAAGAAATACAATATAATCATGCTCGATTTGAAATCAGAGGGGTGCCTGTATTCTATACACCAATTTTTTCTCACCCAGATTCTACAATAGAAAAAAAGACGGGTTTTTTAATGCCTACCCAGGGTAGGTCGACTCAACTTGGAACAACAGTTTCAATTCCATTTTTTATAAATTTTACTCCAAATTTTGATATTACCTTAGAATCTAAATTTACATCAAAAGAAGGTGGGATTATTGGAACTGAAATGAGGCATAAAACAAAAAATGGATTTTATAAATTAGAAGGTTCATTAACAAACCCAGATAAAAGAGATGAAAGTAATCAAAAATTAACTGGAAGAAATCAAAGAAGTCATTTTTTTGGATCTGGTAATTTTAAATGGGATGAAACATGGAATTGGGGATTCAGAGCGGCAATATCAAGTGATGATACTTATTTGAGAAAGTATAATATTAATAGTTCAGATATTCTTCAAAATAATTTATTTATAGAAGGGATAAACGGTAAAAATTACGCAAATTTAAATACATATTTTTTCCAAGGCCTAAGGATAGAAGATGACCCGGGAGAGACACCTATCATTTTCCCATTGTTAGAGCATAGGTATATTAGTGAACCTAATGATATAGGTTTATTATTTAAACTGAATAGTAACTTTGTACACTTAAGCCGAAAAGAAGGTATTGATAGCTCAAGGTTATCATTCAGAGGGGGTTGGCACCTGCCTAGTACAAGTAAAATTGGAGATATACTAACACTTTCCTTAGAATTTAAAGCTGACTCCTATATTACCAATGATATACCCTCTGATAATGATAGTTCCATTGTAAATAATAACGAATTTGTTTATAGACTAATTCCACAATTATCAGGTGAATGGAGTTGGCCAATAATTAAAACAGAAAAAGATTCAAATCAGCTTATTGAGCCATTAATAAGTTTTGCTATAAGCCCTTACGGAGGAAATCCAAGTAAAATACCTAATGAAGATAGTAGAAGTTTTGAATTCGACGATACAAATGTTTTTAGCGTTAACAGGTTTCCTGGTATTGATAGAATAGAAGGCGGACCAAGAATCAACTTAGGACTAAAATATGGTATTTATGGTAAAAAATCAGGATCAATGAACTTTCTAATAGGTCAAGTCTATAGGCTAAAATCAGATGATACATTTGCAGAAAGATCAGGCCTAGAAAACAGGTCATCAGACTATGTGGGTAGAATATCAGTATCTCCACAAAAGAATTTAAATTATTATCAAAGACTAAGATTAGATAAGAATAAACTTTCTTTAAGAAGAAATGAAATAGGGTTAGACCTGGGACCTAAAAATTACAAATTTAACCTTACTTATATTTCACTGAATAGAGAACTAACTGCTGATGAACTAGTAGATAGGGAAGAAATTTCAGCATCAGGAAGTACTAAAATCTCTGATAATTGGTTTTTAAAAGGTACAACAAGAAGAGATTTGACAAGTGATGGTGGAATGATTAATTCAGGTGCAAGTATAGAATATTTGGATGATTGCTTTATATTCATTATTAATTTTGATAGAAACTTTACTAGAGACAGAGACCTACAACCAAGTTCATCGATAACATTTAGAGTTAAACTAAAAAATCTTGGATAAAAAATTGAAAAACTTGCTGATTAAAATACACTTAACCTTAATTTTCTTATTAATTAGTTTGAAAACAGTTTATGCTGACGTCCAAAGAATTGCTGTGGTAGTAAATGATGAAATAATATCTGAATACGATATTAATGAAAGAATAAAATTAATTACCTTTTCATCAAAAATAAATAAAGACAAAAAACTTAGAGAAAAAGTTTTAAATTTATTAATAGACGAAAAAATTAAAATTCAAGAATTAGATAAATTAGGTTTAATTGTTACTGATGAAGAAATAAGTAAAGGTATAATAATAATAGAAAATCAGAATAAAATGAAAAAAGGTGAGCTAAGGAAAAAACTAAACGAAAAAAGGATAAGTGCTGAAGGTTTATATGACCAAATAAAAGGGGAGCTTGCTTGGCAGAAAATTATATCAAGAAAGATTATACCACAGGTTGTTGTCAGTGAAAGCGAATTAGAAGAAGCATTAAAAATTGAAACAAATAGTGTCAAACTTAAAAGTTCTCAATTAAATCTAAGCCAAATCATTTTTGATAAAAATAAAAGTATCAATGAAAAACAATTTTTTAATGAATTGAATAATATTAATACATGTAATGATTTTGAAGCATTAGGTAAAAATTTAAATGCGAAAAGTTCTATAAATTTAGGTTATATAAATATTCAAGACACACCTGAAAAAATTAGAAATGAATTAATTAATATCAAAATTGGCGATAAAACAAATTTAATTTCTACAAATAATGGCAACCAAGTATTTATGATATGTGATATTAAAAATATTGACACTAAAAAACAAAGAAACAAAATCAGAGAACAAATCGCGAGAAAAAAAATCTTTAATCTATCAAAAAAATACTTAGATGAAATAAAAAGAGAATCAATAATTGATATAAGAAAATGATCAATAGCAATGAATTAATTAGTATTATTATGGGAGAACCATCAGGAATAGGCCCTGAAATTATAATTAAATCCTGGTTAAAAAAAATATCTTCTAAGCGAAAGTTTTTCGTTATTGGAGATTATAATTTTTTTATCAAATGGAAAAAAATTCTTAGGTCCGAGATACCTATAAAAAAAATAGAATCGCCTAGAGAAGCACATAAAATATTTAATGAATATTTACCTATTATTGATGTTCCTTTTTTGCATGACTTTAAACCAGGAATTCCAAATATAAAAAACAAAGAATCAATACTTAACTCAATTAAAAAGGGGGTAGAGTATATAAACAATAACAAAAGTGTTTCAATTATTACTTGCCCAATACAAAAAGATATATTTTATGGAGATACATTTAAGTATCCTGGGCTTACAGAATATCTTGGGTCATTAGTAAAAGATAATTCCACACCTACAATGATGCTTTATTCATCAAAAATAAAAATTATAATAATCACTACTCATATCCTGCTTAAAGACGTTAATAAACATTTAAATACCAACGAGATTTTTAATAAAGTAAAAATAACAATAGAATATTTAAAAAAATACTTTTGTATTGAAAAACCTAATGTTGCAATTGCAGGGTTAAACCCACATTTAGGGGAAATAGAGAAAGAAAACAATGAAGAAAAAAAAATTATAATACCAGCTATTAATCAATTAAGGGGTGAAGGATACAATGTTAATGGACCATATTCTTCAGATAGTTTGTTTTACAAAGAAAATAGGAAAAAATTTGATTTAATTGTTTGTATGTATCATGATCAAGGATTAATTCCAATAAAAACTATTGATTTTTGGAAAACAGTAAATATAACTCTTGGCCTTCCCTTCCTTAGAGTTTCACCTGACCATGGTCCAGCTCTAGATATAGCTGGCAAGGGGATAGGCAATCCAAGTAGCTTGTTACAAGCAATAGAGGTTACAAATAGCATTCTTGATAATAAACAAAAAATATATGAATAAAGATGAAATAAATATAAAAAACTTCATTCAAAATTATAATTTATTTTCAAAAAAATCTTTGGGACAGCATTTTCTTTTTGAAAAAAATATAATTCATAAAATTGTTGCTGCAGCAGAAATAGATAAAAATTCTCATATTTTTGAAGTGGGGCCAGGGCCAGGAAGCTTGACTATAGAAATAGCTAAAAAGAAACCAAAATCAATTACAGTTATAGAAAAAGATGAAAGGTGTATAAAAGCTCTTTATGAAATAGAAAAAGCTTTCAAAACTCCAATTACGATAATTAACGGAGATATTATACAATTTGACGAAAACTCCTTAAAAAAAAGAGATATAATAAATATCTCTAATCTTCCTTATAATATATCAACAAAACTTTTAATTAAATGGATGACAAGTTCAGCTCCATTTTCTAAATATATCCTAATGTTTCAAAAAGAAGTAGCTGAAAGACTAGTGTCAGAAAAAAATAAAAAAACTTATAGCAGGATTTCAGTTTTAACGCAGTGGTTCTATGACGTAAAGTTGCTCTTCAATGTACCAAGCACAGCATTTATTCCAAAACCTAAAGTAGATTCAAGTATAGTTATGTTAAAACCAAGAGCACAACCTCTTTACCCAGCTAACATAGAGTTTCTACAAAAAGTTCTAAGGAGTTGTTTTGGTTACAGAAGAAAAATGCTTAAAAAAAGTTTGTCATTTGTTCATTCAGATTCTGAAAAAATCTTGTTTAAGGCTGGTGTACATACAGATTTAAGAGCAGAAGATTTATCAATAAAACAATTTTGTGATATATCAAGAGAACTTGAAAAAATATCTTAACTTATAATAAAATCTATAATGTATATTTGGTAAACTTTTTAAGATACTTTTGCCTAATTTTTTTTAACTTTTCAGCTTGTACAATTGAATAAAGATCTTGAAAACATCTTTCAAAATCATCATTTACAATCACATAATCATAATCAACCCAATGGCTTATTTCTTTCTCTGCTTCAAACATTCTTTTTTTCAGAGTTTCTTCGCTATCCAATGCTCTGCTTTTTAACCTTCTATTTAATTCTGATATTGAAGGAGGAAGAACAAAAACAGTTACTAACTGACTAGATGTTTTAACATTTTCTTTTAATTGTCTCACTCCCTGCCAGTCAATATCAAAAATTACATTTTTTCCATTTTCAATTGTTTGTTTAACTAATTCGGATTTTGTTCCATACTGATTTGAAAAAACAGTAGCATATTCAAGAAGCTGATTATTTTTAATCATTAATGAAAACTCTTCATCATCTACGAAAAAATAATCTTTACCTTCAACTTCTCCATCTCTAGGAGTTCTAGTAGTTACTGAAACAGATAAAACAAATGAGTTATCAACAGAAAGAAGCTTATTCGCTAAAGCAGTTTTTCCTGCACCAGATGGTGATGATAAAACAAGCATAAAGCGATCTATATTTTTTTCGTCATTTCTCATTATTCTTCACAAATAATTAGTCAGTTGTAATTTAAACATTTAATAAAATTAAAAAATATTAAAAAAGACAAATATTATTTAATATTTTTTTGATTTTTTAGAATTTTATTTTTTCTCCAACGTTTTATATTTTTAAGGTGTTCAGAATAACTTGATGAAAAATAATGTCCACCTTTTCCATTTGCTACAAAATATAAATAATTTGTTTTTTTAGGATTAAGTGCTGCACTTATAGAGCCTAAACCTGGGCTTGATATGGGTCCTGGAGGCAAACCATTAATCATATATGTATTATATCTCGTAAAAACCTTAATATCTTTTGCCTTGAGATTTTTTATTTTGTTAATTTTATTTTCATTAATTCCATAAATAACTGTTGGGTCTGACTGTAACCTCATTCCTTTTCTTAGTCTATTATGAAAAACAGATGATACAATTGGTTTTTCATCATCTAAACTTGTTTCTTTTTCAATAATTGAAGCCAATATAACCGCATCTCTCATATTTGTAATTTCTATTTCGGGCGCTCGTTTTGCCCACTCATTATTTAGCATTTCTTTCATTGAATTTTTCATCAAATCTAATATTTTTTGTTTTTTTTCACCCCAAGAAAAAAAATATGTATCAGGAAGGACTTCACCTTCTTTAGGAAAGTCAATTATATTACCTTCTAAGCCATTAGTCATTTCAATTTTATTAATTATTTCATCGACGGTTTGTCCCTCTATGATGGTAATAGACCTCATATAGGTTTTTCCTTGATTTAAAATATTAAAAACTTTTTGTGGAGAAATATTTGCAGGAAAAAAATATTCTCCTGCTTTTATTTTTTTTTCTAAATTTTTTAACCTAAGTATATAACTAAATAATTGTGGATACTTTAAAATTTCTTCTTTTTGTAAAATACTAGTGATTTCTGCTAGTGTTAATCCTTTATTTATCAAAACTAAAGTAGGTTTTTTTCGGAAACTACTATCATAATAATATGAAAATGAGAAATTTAAAAAAAATATAATTACAACAAATGCCAAGGTAATAAAAATCAGTATTAAGCGGAAAGCTAACAAGCTTCTAAACCTATTTATCAAACCTTGTAAAAACTAAAGAAGCATTAGTCCCACCAAAACCAAAAGAGTTAGACAAAGCAGCTTTGACTTTTCGCTCTTTACACTTATGTGGCACAAGGTCTATGTCACAACCTTCTTCTGGATTATTCAAATTTAATGTTGGAGGTACAACACTATCTTTTATTGATAAAACAGAAAAAATAGCCTCAACACTACCTGCAGCACCCAAAAGATGACCAATTGCTGATTTAGTTGATGACATTGATAAATTATAAGCCGAGGAACCAAATAACCTCTTAACAGAATTCAATTCTATTTCATCTCCCAGTGGGGTTGAAGTTCCATGTGCATTAACATAGTCAATATCTTCTGGGTTTAATTTTGCACTTCTTAGTGCAGCTTTCATGGCTCTGTATGCACCATCACCGTCCTCAGCAGGGGCAGTTATATGATATGCATCACCAGACAAACCATAACCTTTAATTTCTGCATAAATATTCGCCCCTCTTGCTTTAGCATGCTCTAACTCTTCTAAAACAACAACTCCAGCTCCTTCTCCCATCACAAAACCATCTCTATTCTTATCCCATGGTCTAGACGCTAATTCAGGTGTGTCATTAAAGTTGGTCGATAAAGCCCTACATGAACAAAAACCAGCTATACCTAATCTACATACTGCAGCCTCACTCCCTCCTGCAACCATTACTTCTGCATCTCCAAGAGCTATAAGCCTAGACGCATCTCCTATAGCATGAGCACCAGTAGAACATGCAGTAACAACTGAATGATTTGGTCCTTTAAAGCCATATCGAATAGATGCATGACCAGAGATAAGGTTTATAAGCGCAGATGGGATAAAAAATGGACTAAGTCTTCTAGGGCCTTTTTCTTGAAGAACATTTGAAGCTTCGACTATCTCAGGAAGACCACCTATTCCTGAACCTATTAATACCCCAGTCCTTTCTTTATCGTGATCTGATGAAGGTAACCAATTTGAATTTTCAACAGCTTGGTTAACTGCAGCCAGACCGTATAAAATAAAGTCAGCCATTTTACGAGACTCTTTGGAAGACACATAATCCTCTGCCTTGAACTCACCAGGCAAGTCACCTTTTGGAACCTGCGCAGCTATCTTGGAAGCCAAGTCAGAGACTTCAAAGTTAGATATTTTATTAACTCCAGACTTTCCTGATAGGAGTTTTTGCCATGTATCAGTGACACCACTTGCAAGCGGTGTAACTAAACCAACGCCAGTCACTACAACTCGTCTAAGTTCCAATTTTTTGCCCCTAAAAGCTAAAAGAGCATGAGTATAAGCTTAAGATGCGCTTGCTTCAAGATGCTCAACAGCATCTTTAACAGTAACAATTTTTTCTGCTACCTCGTCAGATATCTCGCAACCGAACTCTTCCTCAAAGGCCATCACTAATTCAACTGTATCCAGACTATCTGCACCGAGATCATCAATAAAACTAGCAGAATCAGTAACTTTATCTTCTTCAACACCAAGATGTTCAACAACTATCTTCTTTACGCGTTCAGCGATGTCGCTCATTCACGTTTTCCTTTAAAAAAATTAACTTAATCTTTGTAGGGTAAAATAACCATAAAAAGATACTAATAACTATATACAAAATAGTCTATATTTTTTTTTTCATACATACAATTAATAATATATATAAATCATTTTTTACTAATGTAGTTTATGCTTACTAAATCATCACCATACCTCCATTTATATGGATAGTTTGCCCTGTAATATAACTAGATTCATCTGATGATAAAAACGCAACACAATTAGCTATATCTTTAGGCTCACCAAATCTTCCCATTGGAATTGTAGATAAAAGACTATCAGTTTGATTTTCCTTAATTTTATCAGTCATAGGGGTTTCAATATAGCCTGGAGCTATACAGTTAATTGTTATTCCTCTTTTAGCCACCTCCATTGCTAAGGCCTTTGACATTCCTATAAGACCAGCTTTAGACGCTGCATAATTAGATTGCCCTGCATTACCCATAACCCCTACTATTGAAGATATATTTATTATTCGTCCCCACTTTTGCTTCATCATTGGCTTAAGTGCAGATTTCGATAATAAAAATGCTGCAGTTAGGTTAACATCAATTGGAGTTTGCCAAGATTCATTGGACATCCTTAAAGCCAACCCATCCATAGTTACTCCAGCATTATTTACTAATATATTAATTTGATCTCCTAAAAGATTAGATGAATCATCTACTAAACTTGTGACTGAATTATGATCGGATAAATCACACTTGATATAAGAGATATTAGAGCCTATTTTTTTTGAAAATATTTTTAATTTATTCTCATCTCTACCAGAAACAACTACTTTAGCACCCCTGCTAATTAGCTTCTCTGTTATAGCTATACCTATACCACCGTATGCCCCTGTTAATAAAACATTTTTATTTTCTAGCGATATCACTTTTTTTATCCTACAAAATCTTTTTAAATAAACTATCTAGATCATTTGGTTCTTGTAACGATAAAACAGAACAATCTGGACTTATTCTTTTTACCAGCCCAGCAAGTACTTTACCAGAACCAAGTTCCATAAAATAATCTACATTATCTTCAACCATATAGTTAATTGTCTCTCTCCACCTAACCATTTTTGTGACCTGCTCCACAAGAAGCTTTTTAATATTTTCTGAATTAAATTCTGGTTTAGCCGTTACATTTGAAATTATTGGCAATTTGAAATTACTAAATGTTACTTCCTCCAAGGCTTTAGCCATCTTTTCCGCAGCCGGTAACATGAGACTGCAGTGAAAAGGAGCTGAAACAGGCAAAATTATAGTTTTTCTTACACCTTTTTCCTTAGAGATACTTATTGCCCTATCTATAGCAGCCTTAGTCCCGCTTATAACAACTTGACCTGGGGCATTATCATTTGCAACCTGACATACTTCTGTATCTTTAGACAAAGAGGCAATTTCAATAGCTTGATCAATATTTGCTCCAATTAATGCTGCCATTGCACCTTGTCCTAATGGAACAGATTCTTGCATTGCTTTACCTCTAGTATCTAATAATTTTGCAGCATCAGATAATTTAAGAGAATCATTAATTACTAAAGCAGAATATTCACCTAAAGAGTGCCCAGCTAAATATTTCGCATTTTTAAAAATATCTCCCCCTGATTCTTTTATTACCCTAGCCACTGCTACACTAGTAGCCATTAATGCAGGTTGTGTATTTTGTGTTAGGGTAAGTTCTTCTAATGGACCATCAAACATTATTCTACTTAAATGTTTATTTAGGGTATTATCAACTTCTTCAAAAACTAGCCTCGCTGACTCAAAAGAATTTGATAAGGACTTTCCCATTCCAACTGATTGCGAACCTTGGCCAGGCATTAAAAGACCAATAGACATAGTGAACCCCCAACAATCTAAATAAAAGGCTAAAACAGTGAATTTTTAACAATTTTTAAGATATATATAAAGTTAATAAAGTTAAAGGTTGCTATGATACCGAACATTTATATAATGTCTCTCTTTATTAACCTCTTGCTGTAGAAATACAGCTTATCCCTGACAAATTTTATTTGACAGGAAAATCCATAAGGGGAAATTTATGGCACTTTATGAACATATTTTCATTGTTAGACAAGACACATCTCATCAAAGAGTAGAAGAATTAACAAAAGAATTTACAGATATAATCACCAAAAACGGCGGTGAAGTTAAGAAGACTGAATTCTGGGGCCTAAGATCTCTGGCTTATAAAATCAAGAAAAATAAAAAAGGACATTATGTACTTTTGAACATAGATACACCAATTAATGGTCTTAAAGAAATGGAAAACTCTTTGATGTTAAATGAAGATATCATCAGGAGTTTATCAATTAAAGTGAAAAAACTTGATGAAGGACCCTCTATTATGATGAAAAGTAAAGATGATAACGAGGTTAAAATAAATCTCTCAAATAATTCAGATAGCGATTATTCTAATCAATTTTCTAATAACTTTAATAATGTGGATTTATAATGAACAACAAATCACGAAATTTTTTTAGAAGAAGAAAATCCTGCCCTTTTTCTGGGAGTAACGCCCCTATAATTGATTACAAAGATGTAAGGCTTCTACAAAAATTCTTATCTGAAAGAGGAAAAATAGTCCCAAGTAGAATCACTGCAGTATCTGCAAAAAAGCAAAGGGAACTCTCAAAAGCAGTTAAGAGAGCGAGGTATTTAGGCCTATTACCCTATATTGTCGATTAAAATGGAGTTTTAAATTGGAAATTATCCTATTAGAAAGAATAGCAAAGCTAGGTCAAATGGGTGACATTGTAAATGTTAAAGATGGCTTTGCTAGAAATTATCTATTACCTCAAAAAAAAGCTCTCAGAGCAAACCCTCAAAATGTAAAGATTTTTGAATCAAAGAAAGCAAAACTTGAGATAGATAGTTTAGAACAAAAAAAAGAAGCTGAAATAATTTCAGATAAAATGAAAGATTTATCTGTTATAATTATAAGACAAGCAAGTGAAGGTGGCCAATTATATGGATCAGTCACTTCAAGAGATATAGCAAAGTCTATTTCTGATGCAGGTTATAAAATTAATAGAAGACAGATTATACTTAATAGTACTATTAAACAGGTTGGAATTTACAAAATAAAAATTTCTCTTCACCCAGAAATAATTAAGAATATTGATGTTAACGTTGCAAGGTCTCCAGAAGAAGCAAGAATACAACTGAGTAATAGTTTAGATGATAAAAAGATAGACTCTAATAACAAAAAAACTGACCTTAAAGATGATAAACAAGAACTTTCTGTATCAGAAGATTTTTTTGAAAATAAAGAGCTAGCCGAAACAGCAAAAGAAAATATGAAGGCTGAAGAAATAACTGAATCAGCAGAAAATCAAATATCTTCTAATGAAGAATCCAATTAAATAGATATAGTTTACGTTAGATAATGCTTAAATTACTATTAAAACATCTAATTAAAAAAGGCTCGTTAACTGTTATACATTCCAATGGGATAAAGAAACTTTATCAAGGCTTAGAACCTGGACCAGAAGTGACTGTAAAAATTCATAATAAAAGAACAGAAAGACTTCTTTCATTTAACCCAAGTTTGACCCTTGGAGAATCATTTATGGAAGGAGGAATAACAGTTGAAAACGGTGACATTTACGATTTTTTAGAATTATGTGTTATGAATATTGGATGGGGGCAACAAGAACATTGGGTGCAAAAATTTCTTGCCAAATCAAGAAAGTGGACCAGAAGAATTGCCCAGCATAACCCTATATCAAAATCTAAAAGTAATGTAGCTCATCACTATGATTTATCAGATACACTCTATGACCTGTTTCTTGATAAAGATAGACAATACTCTTGCGCATATTATATGAATGAAAATGAGTCTTTAGAAAATGCTCAAAATAATAAAAAAAGACATATTACAGCAAAGCTTCTTCTTGATAAAAAACATAAAGTATTAGACATTGGATCAGGTTGGGGCGGCCTTGGCCTTTATATGGCAGAAAAAACAGGTGCAAAAGTTACAGGTATTACACTGTCAGAGGAACAGCTCAAGGTTTCTAAAAGAAGAGCACAAGAATCCTCAGCCTCTGAGAAAATTAATTTTAAATTACAAGACTATAGAAATGAAAATGATTTATTTGATAGAATAGTGTCAGTAGGAATGTTTGAACATGTAGGTGTTGGTTATTATAAGAGTTTTTTTGAAAAAATTAGAGATCTACTAAAAGAAGATGGGGTAGCTTTAATACATACAATAGGTAGAGCTGATGGCCCAGGATCTACTAACCCATGGCTTGCAAAATATATATTTCCAGGTGGTTATACCCCTTCACTATCTGAAGTTGTGCCAATAATTGAAAAAGTAGGACTTTACATAACTGATATAGAAATCCTTAGACTTCATTACGCTTCAACACTTCGTGCATGGAGAAGAAATTTTAATAATAATAGAATAAAAATTAAAGAACTATATGATGAAAGATTTTGTAGAATGTGGGACTTTTACCTAGCTGGATGTGAAAATGCTTTTAGGTACGGGGGGCAATTAAACTTTCAAATTCAATTAGCAAAAAAACAAGATTCGGTTCCTCTAACTAGAGACTATATAGTTGAATGGGAACAAAAAAATAGTTAAAGTATTCACAAACTTATCCACTTAAAATTTAATTTCATCCCCATAATTTTTAAAAAGTTATCTTTAGTTAATTATTCATAATTCTGTTTTGATATATGATTATTTAAATTTAGAGTTAGCATTATGACAGAAATAGAACTATCAAATATAAGTAATATTGAAACAAGCGACCTTAGCTTTAGGAGCCAGCCATCCAATATTGAAGCAGAACAGGCTCTTCTTGGAGCAATACTTGTAAATAACGAAATTGCCTCAATTGTTGGAAATATTATCGATGCAAGTCATTTTTTTGAACCTATTCATGCTAAAATTTTTGAAACAATTAATAAACTCATAGATAAAGGACAACTTGCAAACCCGACTACTCTCAAAAGTTTTTTTGAGAATGACCAAGCATTGTCAGATATAGGAGGCAATAATTATCTAACTAGACTAGCAGACGGAGCTATAACAATAATTAACGCTTCGGACTATGCTCATGTGATTAGAGACTCATCAGTAAAAAGGTCGTTGATAAATATTGGTGAGGAAATGGTAAATTCAGCCTTTGACTCTAAACCAGAAGAGGACTCGATTTATCAAATAGAATCGGCTGAGCAAAAACTTTATCAGCTAGCTGAAAAAGGAAAGAACGATGGTGGTTTTAATTCTTTTGCTACAGCCCTTGTTAAAGCAATTGAAAATGCAGAAGCAGCCAAAAGAAGAGATGGGCATCTCTCTGGTACCACCTCAGGCTTCAAAGATCTTGACAAAAAACTTGGTGGGTTTCAGTCATCTGACTTAATTATTTTAGCAGGAAGACCCTCAATGGGAAAAACTGCATTAGCGACTAACATTGCCTATAATACCGCATCCCTCTACCAAAAAGATATGTTAAATAAAAAAGAGCAAAGTGAAGGTTCAGCGGTAGCTTTTTTTTCTCTTGAAATGTCGGCAGAACAACTAGCAACACGAATTCTAGCAGAAGTAACTAATATTCCTTCAGAAAGGTTGAGAAAAGGAAATGTTACAAATGACGATTTTGATAACTTAGTTTTGTCTAGTCAACAACTGGAAAATATGCCTTTTTTTATTGATGATACGCCTGCAATTAATATTTCTACACTGAGAGCTAGAGCTAGAAGATTAAAACGACAAGAAAATATTGGTTTAATTATCATAGACTATTTGCAACTTGTTAGACCAGCTTATTCCTCAAGGTCAGAAAATAGAGTAATAGAAATATCTGAGATAACACAAGGACTTAAAGCACTTGCTAAGGAATTAGATATTCCTATTTTAGCACTTTCTCAATTAAGTAGACAAGTTGAACAAAGAGATGACAAAAGACCTCAATTATCTGACTTGAGAGAGTCAGGTGCTATTGAACAAGACGCTGACCTTGTTATGTTTATTTATCGTGAAGAATATTATCACTCGAGAAAAAAACCTACAGATATGAATGAGGAGCTAATTGAGTGGGAAAATAAAATGGAGGAAATACAAGGAATTACTGAAGTCATTATTGGAAAATATAGACATGGACCAACTGGTACAATTACACTGCTATTTAACGGAGAAGTAACAAAATTTGCTGATTTAGCTTCAAAAGAAAAGATTCCTGAGACATATTGATAAAATGGCTAGTTACAACGATACTAATGGTGTATTAGAAATTGATTTAGGAGTAATATCCAGAAACTATATCAATATTAAAAACTCATTAAAAAAAAAAGTTTGTTGCGCTGCAGTAGTCAAAGCCAATGCTTATGGTCTTGGGATAAAGCCTGTTTCTAAAATTCTAATTGATTCTGGTTGTAGAGTTTTTTTTGTAGCTAATATGTTAGAGGGTAAAGCATTAAGATCTATACTAAGAAAAAATAATATAAACGAACAAACTGAAGTATATATATTGCACGGACCAACTGAAAAAAATTTAATTACTTACAAAAAATTTAATCTGCAACCAGTGATTAATTCAATTTATCAACTAAATAAATGGAAAGAGTATTCATTATCAAAAAATTTTAAATCCAAAATTGCTCTTCATTTTGACAGTGGGATGAATAGATTAGGACTTACTAAAGATGAAGTAGATATTTTGAAAAAAAACAAAAATTATTTAAGCAACTTAAATATATCCCTATTAATGAGTCATTTATCATGTTCTGAAGAACCAAATAACCCTATTAACTATCAACAGAAAGAGTATTTTGAAAAAGTGGCTAGGTTTTTTCCTGATAGTAAAAAAAGCTTAGCTAATTCTGGAGGTACACTTTTAAATGATGATTTTCATTTTGATATGGTTAGACC
>NZXH01000007.1 GCA_002701885.1 Rhodospirillaceae bacterium
AAAACAAAAAATTAAATTCTTATTGTGCTTAAATATAGGTGATACGATATGTCGAAATTAGATAGAAGAGAAGATTACAAATATATCCTAGAAATACCTACACGCTGGATAGATAACGACGTATATGGTCATGTTAACAATGTAGTTTATTATTCATTTTTTGATACAGCTGTAAATCATGCATTGATTGAGTTTGGTCTTCTTAATTATAATAAAAGTGAAATTATAGGTTTAGTGGTTGAAACTTCTTGTACTTATCACCAGCCAGTAAGCTTCCCTGATATAATTGATGCAGCTATAAAAATTGATAGACTAGGGAACTCTAGCGTAAAATATTATGTTGGTTTATTTAAAAAAGGAGAAGATGCTCCCTGTGCAACCGGTTATTTTGTTCATGTTTATGTTGATAGAAAGAATAGAAGGCCTCATCAATTGCCACCTTCATTTAAGGAAAAATTACAACAACTTATTTAAAGTTCTTTTTTATTTTAATTTAAGGCCTTCAAAGCGTTTATTAAACTTAGCTACTTGACCCCCAGTATCTACAAGTCTCTGTTGTCCACCTGTCCAAGCTGGATGGGATTTTGCGTCTATATCTAGGGTCAATGTATCCCCTTCTTTACCCCATGTAGACTTCGTTTTAAAACTTGATCCATCTGTCATAACCACGTTTATTTCATGATATTTAGGGTGAATGTCTTTTTTCATCGTTTGCTCCAATTAATTCGGTTTTTTATAGCAGGGTGTGAGGGGTTAATTCAAGTAAATGTTTATTTAGATGTTTCAAAAATTGTAAATTAATAATATTCTCAATTTTTAGGGAGATATGTATTGGCTCGAAAATCATCATCATACGGTGGGTCGATTGGTCATTCAGATGAAAGGCCCAAAAGTAAAGAATTAAAACATTTAAAGTTATTATATAGCTTTGCTAAGCCATATTGGAAAATTATGGTTCTAGCCTTAGTTGCTTTGGTTGCAGCTGCAATTGGTACACTTGGTATTGGTAGAGTTATTCAGCTTTTAATTGATAGAGGGTTTGATCAAGGCTCAGAAGGCTTAAGTGAAGTAATACTATTAGCTTATATAGTTGTAATGATTATTTCAATTGCAACTTTTATGAGATATTATTTGGTTATGTGGTTGGGGGAGAAGGTTGTTTCAGACCTTCGTGTTGCAATTTACAAACAAGTTATAACACTTAGCCCAGGTTTTTTTGAATTAAATAGAACATCAGAGGTTTTATCTAGAATTTCAGTAGATACTACATTAATACAGTCAATTGTAGGTGCTGGTGCTTCTATTGCTCTAAGAAATTTAATGTTATTAGTAGGCGGTTTAATAATGTTAAATATCACCAGCTTTAAATTATCAATACTTATAATGACTTCTGTTCCCTTAATAATTTTACCACTTATAATATTTGGGAAAAAGGTTAGAAAATTATCTCGAGAAACTCAAGCAGCGATTGCTAGTGTTAATTCTACAGCTGATGAGTCACTAAAAGAGATTAGAACTGTTCAGTCTTATGTTAGAGAAGATTTTGAGGTTTTTAAGTTTCATGAGGCTGTCAAAATTAGTTTTTTTAAGGCAAAGAAGCAAATCACTTATAGGGGGTGGCTAACCTTTGCAATAATTGCTGTCGCATTTGGTTCAGTTGTTTCTGTTTTATGGATAGGAGCTTCAGATGTTATGCAAGGGTCTATGTCTGCTGGAGATTTAGGGGCTTTTGTTGTATATGCAATAATGACTGCTGCTTCTGTGGCGGCATTATCTGAGGTTTATGGAGACCTGCAAAAAGCTGCAGGCGCATCTGAAAGAATCTCTGAACTATTAATAGCTGAGCCGGTTATAAAGCCACCATTAAAACCTTTGAAATTAAAGAATAACCCTCAAGGCTTAATAGAATTCAAAGGTGTTACGTTTGCATATCCTTCCAGGCCAAATATAAATGTTTTAAATAATTTTTCATTGACTATTCAGCCAGGGGAAACCGTCGCTCTTGTTGGGCCATCAGGTGCAGGAAAGACTACTATTTTTCAATTAGTCTTACGGTTTTATGATCCTCAACAAGGTTTTATTTCATTTGATAATGTAAATTTGATTAGGGTAGATCCTCGAGATTTAAGATCTAATATAGGTACTGTCCCGCAAGATCCAGTAATTTTTGATACAAACGTTTGGGATAATATTGCTTACAGCAAACCTGATGCCTCAGAAGCAGAAATAGTATCTGCCGCTAGTGCGGCTGCAGCTACAGAGTTTATTGATAGACTCCCAGAAGGTTACAATACAAATCTTGGAGAAAGAGGAGTAACTTTATCTGGTGGTCAAAAACAAAGAATAGCAATAGCAAGATCAATTTTACATAACCCTTCTGTGCTTTTGTTAGATGAAGCTACTAGTGCTCTTGATACAGAAAATGAATTGATTATTCAAAAGTCCTTAGAGAGAGTTATGAAAAACAGAACTACTTTGGTTATTGCTCATAGGCTTAGCACGATCCAAAAGGCTGATAGAATCATAGTAATAGATAAAGGAGAGATCGCTTCTCAGGGTACTCATGAACAGCTTTTGCAAGAAGATGGGCTTTATACCAGGCTTTCTAAAATTCAATTTAAAAATAAAAATATAAGGGAAGTAAACATTTAATCTATAGTTTATTTTTCTGTAAATTTAAATTCTATTCTCCTGTTTCTCCTATAAGAAATTTCATCATTTCCTGTATCTAGCGGTTGGAAGCTAGCAAACCCAGTTGCAGCTATATTTTTAGGAGGAATTCCTGCTTTTATTAAATATTTTACAACATTAGAAGCGCGTGCTGTTGAGAGCTCCCAATTAGATGCAAAGTTATAATTGTTTATAGGTCTTGCGTCTGTATGCCCATCTACTCGAAGTATCCAATTTATTTCTGCAGGAATTGATGGCATTATTTCTAAAAGTGTCTTTGCCACTTCGAGCAATTTCATTTTTCCTTCATCTTCTAATTGAGCAGACCCAGAACTAAAAAGCACCTCTGACTGTAAAACGAATCTGTCTCCTACAATAAGTATATCATTTCTATTTCCAATTACTTCTCTCAGTTTTCCAAAAAATTCTGAACGATATTTAGACAGTTCCTGAACTTTTTGAGCTAAAGCCTTATTGAGCTTTTTCCCTAAATCTGAAATTACTACTTTCTGCTTTTTGTCTTTCTCTTCAGCTTTTTCAAGAGTACTTTGAAGAGCTTCAAGCTGTGCTCTTAAGGCAGTAATTTGGATATTTAAATTATTTATAAGGTTTAAATTTCTATTTGACTCACTCTTAGAATTTTGAGCTTCCTTTTTTGCAGATTCGTATAATTCCTTGGTGATATTTAATTCTGTATTTTTTTCATTAAGTTTTTCTTCAATTTGAGCATTCCTGTCTTTTTCAGTAAGAAAATTTTTTTCAAGTTCTATTTGCTTGTTTTTTAAATTCGCTATAATAATTTTAGTTTCATCTAGAGCTTCACTCATTTCGGTAGAGTAAATATTCAGCTTACTAAATTTTTCTTTGGATAATTTAAGTTTGTTCTCAGATTTAGATAATTTTTCATATAAATTTTTGTTTACTATCATCAAACCCTCAAGGTTGCTTTTGACCTGGTCTAACTCAACTATATTTTCTTTAAGGGCCCTTTCTTTATCTGCAAATTTTTTCTTGACTTCTTCAATCTCAATTTGAAGGTTAGAAAAACTATTAGCGAGTTTATTTTTTTCATTTATTGTTTCACTTAAATTTTTATCTAGGTCTAATATTTTTAGTTTTAATTCTTTATTGCTTTGCTTCTCTAAAGATAGAAGCCCAGTTAATTCTAAAACTTCTGAGTTTAGTTTTTCTAGAGCTTTATCCCTGCCAGACAAAGCTTCAGTTAAGAAAATTTGGGCAAGGACAAATACAACTAATAAGAATATTGTTACCAATAATAATGCAGCCAAAGCATCCACAAAACCTGGCCAGTAATTTTGTGATCTTATACTTTGGCTTTTTCTTGCCACAATTTCCCTCAGTCTTTCTTCCTAATATTAGTCATAGAAGCTGCCAAAGTTTTTGCTAATAATTTAAATTCATTCCTTAGGTCATAGAGCATTTGTTCTTGACCCTTAGTAGTAGTTTGCACTAACTGACTGCTAAATTTTTCAATATTTTTTAAATGTGATTGAAGGTTTTTTAGCGTTATAGAGTTTTCAGTTTCTGATATTCTCTCCAGTATAGGCTTCATGTCTATCTGGCTTTCAATTAACCGTACCATTAAATCTTGCTCTGTTTTAGTTTGTTCAGTAAGTGTAGCTAAACTATCCTGAAGCTTTAAAATTACTTTATCTGAATTTTGCCTGCTTCCTTCTGCTGAAGCTACAGTCCTCCTCAAATTATCTAGATTCTCAACTGTTTGCTCTAATAGTGCTTGAACGTAAACAGGAACAGATTGTTCAGCTTCATTAAATGTATTTGATGAAGTTAGCTGTGTTCTTTTAGAAAGCCATTCTTCTAGCTCATTATAGAATCTATTCTGAGCTTGGCCGGCTTGTAGATCAAGAAACCCTAATATTAAAGAGCCAGATAAACCAAAAAGAGAAGAGGAGAAAGCTGTTCCCATTCCTTTTAAAGGTGCCTCAAGGCCAGATTTCAGCATGTTGAATTGATTTGTGAAGTTTTCACCTTCTATTTTTAGCGTTGAAATAGTATTTCCTATAGAGTTAATTGTTTCTAAAAGGCCCAAAAATGTTCCTAGGAGTCCTAAGAAGATTAACAAGCCAGTCACATACCTTGATATTTCTCTGGACTCGTCCAGCCTAGAAGAAATGCCATCAAGTAGGGTCCGCATGGATAGAGTTGAAAGGTTTTTTTTAAAATTGTTGTCCCCTAGCATGGTTGCCATTGGCGCGAGCATTCGGGGTGATTTTTGCTCAGAGAGAAGTGAGGAGTTTTTTTTATAACTCTTGATCCATTTTATCTCAGGGTTAAGGATGAAAACTTGTCGAAAAACATAAACTGTTCCAACTAAAAGCACTCCAATAATTAAACCATTTATTGCAGGATTTGCAAAGAAAGCTAATTTTAAGGGTTTAAAAAATACAGAGGTAATTATTACTATTACAATAACAAAACCTAACATCCGTGAAATTATATTTTTTGTATTTGACATTATCTTAATACTTCAAAACTATATAAGTATAATACTATTGTGGCATTATTGAGACATCAACTCTGTCAAGTATATCTCCATCTTGTGGTTCCCCCAAAGCTCTAACATCTATATTGCTTGAGTTTACTCCATTTTCAATAAGCTCAGTCCTTATAGCAAGAGCCCTAGAAAGTGATACCCTTCGAGCGTATGTAGGCCTATTCCCAGATGCACTCGCATAAGCTCTAATTTCAAACCTTGAATTTTTTTTTGCTTCTCTCAAAGCAAGTCTAGAAATTTCGCGATTATATTTGCTATCAATTTTTGTTTGTGAAGGTTTAAAAATTATTCTTAAAAAATTAATATTTTTAGAAGTCGCTGATTCAGGTTTTAGTGAAGTAATTTTTTTATTTTTTATTTTTTGGGAATCGGAATTAATGATTTTGTCATCAGGGCTGAAATCATTGTTTTTTTGGATATTTATAACTCTACTAGATTTAACAGGGTTTTTTTTAATAATTTTTAAGCTTTGTTCTTTAGAGTTACTTGCTGAATTATTATTTTTTGAAATAATTTTGTTAGGTAATTTTTTTACAAGTAATTTTTTTTTGTAAACTTTCTGCACAGGCGCTTTAATTATTTTTTCTTGTTTATCTACTTTATTTGACTCCCAATTTTTTATTTCTCCTAAGTTTTTTGGCCAAACTAATCTTACTTTTTCATTAATTTTTTGGCCTGGGTATTTTAGATTTTTATGAAATTTGTAATTATTTGAATAGATACTCTCCATATTCACCTCCAACTCTGGAAGTCCGCCACCACCGATAATCGTAGTGCTAGATTGAGCGTATATTTCTGAATGTAAAAATATACTAATACAGATGCTGAAAGCTAAAGATGTTTGGATAACTTTTTTTAATATATACATTTCTAAAAATAACTGTTTCTAAAATATTTTCATTTATATTTAAATCTGGATTATTTTATACTTACTAGCTTAATATTGATAGAAGTTTTGTAAATAATTCAGCATTACTAGCTATGGTATTTTTTCTTGAAAAACCATCAACCCCTATTTCCTTTGTTTCTACAATTCCACCAGCTTCAGAAATAATTAATGATCCTGCTGCTATTTGACAAAAATCTAGATAATTATGCCAGGTTCCATCTAGCCTCCCGGCCGCAACATAAGCAAAATCCAAAGCGGGGGCTCCCAAGATTCTAATATTTCCCTGTTCTTTTTTCAGTTTTTCTAATTGCTCAAATATTTCTCTATCATTTTGAGAATCAGTATTATTGAGATTAGTTGAGAATAAACTATCTTTTATAGATTTTTTTCCAGAAACTCTTAACCTTCTGTCGTTTAAAAATGAGCCTGATCCCTTTTCTGATATAAACATTTCGTCCCTTAGATAGTCATAAATTACTGCCGCAATTATTTCTTTTTGGTTTGTAACAGCAATTGAAGTGCAGAAATAGGGTATTCCATTTGATAAATTACTTGCCCCATCTAAGTGTTCGATAATCCAGGTATAAACTTCATCCTGCCCTCTTTGTAAATTGTTGCCTCTAAACATAATTGACCAGGTGGGCCTACTTTTAACTAACTCATTCATTAAGTTTTTTTTTATTTTTTTATCAGTATTTATTAAAAAATTATCTGTGCCTCTTTGGGATGCTTGCAGCTGATCAATTTCACCATAGTCTCTTAAGATAGATTTAGAGGCTTTTCTTAAAGCAAGAACCATCACATTTATAAGTGGTGTTTTAATGCTCACAGCTTTTAATCAGCCCTTTTCAAATACGTACCATCTGAAGTGTTAACTACAATTTTATTTCCCTGTTCTACAAATGGAGGCACCATAACCCTTAAGCCATTTTCAAGAACGGCAGGTTTGTTTGAGGATGCGGCAGTTTGCCCCTTAACCACTGGTTCTGCTTCTATAACTTCAAATATCATTGTTTCTGGAAGAGAGATTCCAATTGGCTCATTTTCTATAGAGTTTAATTTAATTGACATCCCTTCTTTTAGATAGATTGAGCTTTCAGATATCAAGGATTTGCTTAGTTCAATTTGCTCAAAATTTTCAGGGTTCATGAAGGTATATTTTTCTCCATCATTGAAAAGGTATTGAAATTCTTCCTCACTTGTATTTAGCTTTTCAACAGTAGTTTGAGTTCTAAGCCTGACATTTGTTTTGCTTCCATTTCTTATGTCACGCATTTCAATTTGATTAAATGCTCCACCTTTTCCTGGTTTTACATGCTGAGTTTTTAGAACAATCCATTGACTATTATTATAATCAATAACTATTCCTGGACGAATTTGATTCACTTGTATTTTCATTATCTTTCTGTATGTAAGGGTTCAAAGAATAGTATTAATATAGTTAAGTACGATTTGCAAACTGACTTTTAATTCATAAGAGTTTAAGTTATATCTAATTTAATTTTACCCCATAAATTTAAAATTTATTGAGCAAAGAAATTTTTTTAGAGTATTGATTTATAGCAAATGCTGGGCCTTTAGGATGCTTCCATACAGATGAAATGACAGCTATATCAGTTGCTCCATGCAAGTATAAATTTTGGAAATTATTTATGTTTATTCCTCCAATCGCAACACAAGGTATTTTTGAGATTTTTTTCCACCAGTCTAAAATTGAAATATCTGCAAAATATTCAATTTTTTTAGATATAGATTCAAAAAAAGCTCCAAAAGCAATGTAGTCAGCTCCTGAATTTACAGCTTCACAAGCTAGGCTTATTGAATCATGACAAGTCACACCAATAATGGAATTTTTCCCAAGTAAGTTTCGAGCTTTTTTAACTGAGCTATCATTTTGCCCTAAGTGTACGCCATCCCCGCCTACTTGTTTAACAATATCTGGCCTATCATTAATTATTAAAGGTATTTCAAAATTTTTTGTTACTCTTAAAAGCGCGCTTGCTGATTCTAGTAAAACTTCATCTGTACAATTTTTTAAACGAAGTTGGACGTATGTTATACAGTTCGTGCTAAGAGCCTCTTCAAGCTGTTTTACAAATAAATCTAAATTTATTTTTTCAGGAGTTATAAGATATATACCAGGCCTTGGACTCATGTCTGAGGCTAAGTATTCTCAAGGTCTAAGTTATATTCTCCATTATGTGCTAGGCTGTTCATTTTTGCCCTATGCAGAAACACCTTTTGGCTTTCTATAATATTTTCCTCTTTTCCTTGCCATTTATTTAAAGCTGATTGTTGGAGTGCCCTACCATAACTAAAAGTAACTTCCCATGGCAGGTCTTTTGACTGATTTATTGAATTTAGATTTAATGTAGATTCAATTTCGGTTTGCCCCCCTGATAAAAACGCTATCCCAGGTACATTTTTAGGCACACATTTCTTAAGAACAAAAATTGTTTTTTCAGCAATTTCATTATGAGTTGCATCTTCACTTGACTCTGAGCCAGGTACAATCATATTTGGTTTTAGGACGATACCTTTAAGGTTAACTTTATATTTATCTAGTTTTTCAAAAACCATGTTAAGAGTTGTTTCGGTTATTTTTTTACATAATTCAATATTATGTTTACCATCCATAAGGACCTCTGGTTCAACTATAGGAACAAGACCACTTTCTTGCGCAGTGGCTGCATACATTGCTAAGGCATAAGCATTAGCTTCAATCACCTCTATAGGTACTATGGAGTCAATTATTTTAATTACAGCTCTCCATTTAGTGAATTTTGCTCCTAATTCAAAATATTCATCGCATCTTTGTTTCAGCCCATCCAGTCCTTGAGTGATTGGGAAATTATTAAAACCTGGACAGGGCCAAGTTCCTTTATCTACTTTAATACCGGGAATAATATTCTTATCTTCCAAAATTTCTGATAATCTTTTTCCACTATTGTTAGATTGACGCAGAGTCTCGTCAAAGAGAATTACGCCACTTATATATTTGTTAATTTCGGGAGATGTGAAAAGCATTTCCCTGTAGCTTCTTCTGTTAATTTCATTAGACTCTACAGATATGCTATCTAATCGTTTTTTTATTGTTCCTGTGCTTTCATCAGCTGCCAAAATTCCCTTACTTGGTGCAACCATTAGCTTTGCAATTTCTTCAAGACTAGAGTTATTCATCACGACACTCATTTTGTTCGATGTTAAGTATAATGTAATATTAAGTTCAATTTTTTGATAAGTCTATTATATCTGGAATTGAATATATAATTTCTACATTTTCTTGAGTTGCCATTTCATGTATTTGATAATTATTCGGTTCTGTAAAAATTATATGTTTACCCCCTTGGCGTATTGTTTTCATAGCTAAACCTGCATTTTTTCCACAATCTACCCACATTTTGACTTTCAGGGAGTTATAGTTTTTTTCTAATTCATGTTTTAGACTAATAAAATAAGAAGGCCCATAATATAACGCTGATCCAGGAGCAGAAATAATTGATAGCTCTCTTCCTTCGTTCAGCTTTACAGCTTCTTTTGCCTGCTCAAAGGAATTTACAATGAATGATTTTTTGTCCAGCAGAACTTGTGGCATTTTTGGAATTATAATTTACCCATAGCCGCTGCTGTATCAAGCATCCTATTTGAAAACCCCCACTCGTTATCATACCAGGATAAAACTCTGCAGAATCTTTTTTCCATTACTTGTGTTTGGGTAAGGTCAAAGATAGAACTAGCTGAGTTATGATTAAAATCACAAGAGACAAGTGGTTTATCATTAATTTCAAGAATACCCTTGAGTTTGCTATTTGATTCTTTTTTAATTAATTTATTTATCTCATCTACTGACGTATTTTTTTTTGCTAGAAATTTAAAATCGATAAGTGACACATTAGCTGTTGGAACTCGAATAGCTGTTCCATCTAATTTTCCTTTAAGTTCAGGTAATACTAACCCTACAGCTTTTGCAGCTCCTGTTGATGTAGGAATCATTGATTGGGCAGCACTTCTTGATCTCCGCAAATCAGAATGGAGGGTATCTTGAACATTTTGGTCTCCAGTATAAGCGTGAATTGTTGTCATATAACCATAATTGATTCCAATAGAATTATTTAAAACATGAGCTACTGGAGCTAAACAATTAGTTGTGCAAGAGGCATTTGAAATTACCCTCATATTTTTTTTTAATTTTTTATGATTAACTCCAAAAACAACTGTTAGGTCTTCCCCAGATGCTGGAGCTGATATTAAAACTTTTTTTGCTCCTGCAGTAAGGTGTCTCTGAGCGTCTTCTCTTTTTGTAAATATTCCAGTGCATTCAAGCAAAACATCTATATCAAGTTTTTTCCATGGGAGTTTACTTGGGTCTCGTTCTGAAAAAACCTTTATTTGTTTATTGCCAATCAAAAAAGCATTTTTAGTAAAACTAATTTTTTTACCAAATTTTCCATGATTACTATCATATTCAAAAAGGTGAGCGTTTGATTCGGATGAGCCTAAGTCATTAATAGCTATAACTTTGAGATCTTTACGAGCTGACTCCTCCAGCGCTCTTAAAACTAACCTTCCAATTCTTCCAAAACCATTTATAGCTATCCTTGTAACCATTGTTAACCTCCCAGAATTATTTTCTAATATTATGTTTTATCTCTTGCAATAGAAAGAATTTTATTAACATTAATATTAAAATGATCATAAAGCACTTGACCTGGAGCGGATTCGCCAAATGTTTCAATGCCGATAAAATGATCATCTTTACCCAAATATTTATCCCAACTCATTCTAATACCAGCCTCGATAGCAATTTTTTTTGTTCCTGGTCGTAAAATTTCTTTTTTGTAAGCTTCTGATTGCAAATCAAATAATTCATGGCATGGAAAAGAGACTACCCTGGTATATATTTTTTCTTTATCAAGAATTTCTTTAGCCTTAATAGCTAAGTTAACCTCAGACCCACTTGCTAAAATAGAGATCTTAGCTTCTTGGCTTGAATCAGATAATTCATAAGCTCCATATTTACAATTATTTTTTTCATCAAATTCATTTTGCAGGGTTTCAAGGTTCTGCCTTGTTAAAGCTATTATAGATGGAGAGTTTTTTGAGTGAATAGCTAAAGCCCAACATTCAGCCGTTTCAATAGCATCCGCAGGTCTAAAAACTAAAAGATTTGGAATTGCTCTTAGCGATGCTAAGTGTTCAACTGGTTGATGAGTAGGCCCATCCTCTCCAAGGCCAATTGAGTCATGAGTTAGTACGTAAATAACTCTTTGTTTCATTAGTGCAGATAGTCTTAAGGAAGGCCTTAAGTAGTCTGAGAATACTAGGAAAGTTCCTCCATATGGAATTAGGGTCCCATGGAGCGCAATTCCATTCATAATGCCAGCCATAGCATGCTCTCTTACCCCATAATGAATATAATTTCCATTGAAAGACTCTTTTGAGATGATTGTCATCTTACTGGTTTTTGTATTGTTCGAGCCTGTTAGGTCTGCAGACCCACCTATTAAATTTGGTAAACCTTGATTCAAGATTTCAAGTACTTCTTGAGATGCTTTTCTAGATGCTATACTTGGTGTTGTTATAGAAACAGTTTTTTTATATGAGTTGATTAATTCATTTAAAACCTCAAGCTCTAGATCATCGGAATTATATAAAAATTTTCGATTTTCAGAGTTTAAATTTTTATAGTTTTTTTCCCATTCATTAAAAACTATTGAACCTTTTTTACCAGCATCCCTCCATATTTTTAATAAATTTTCTGGTATACAAAAAGGCTTGTTATCCCAATTTAATAATTTTTTCGCTTTAGTAATTTCCTCTTTACCAAGAGGGCTGCCATGAACATTGTGAGAACCTTGCTTATTTGGAGCCCCGTAACCAATTATTGTTTTACAAGAAATAAAAGAAGGCCTTGAGTCAGATTTTGCTTCATTAATTGCAATATCTATAGCTTTTGAGTTATGTCCATCAATTTCTTGAACATGCCATCCTAAAGACTTATACCTGGTAAGTGTTTCTTCTGAATTAGTTAGTTCTGTTGTTCCGTCTATCGAAATGCCGTTATTGTCAAAAAATAAAATTAATTTAGAAAGTTTTAAATGCCCAGCCAATGAACTAGCCTCATGGCTAATGCCTTCCATTAGGCATCCGTCTCCAGCCACGACATAGGTAAAGTGGTTAATTATTTTATTCCCCAATTTTGAATTCATGATTCTTTCAGATATTGCCATTCCTACAGCATTAGCAATACCTTGGCCTAAAGGGCCAGTCGTAGTTTCAATGCCGGGAGTAATTAAATATTCGGGGTGTCCAGGGGTTTTACTTCCTAATTGTCTAAATGATTTTATTTCATCTAATGTTATATCTTCATATCCTGTAAGATAAAGAAGGGAGTACAATAGCATTGAACCATGACCAGCTGACAGAATAAACCTATCTCTATTGGGCCAATTAGGCGACTTAGGGTCAAATTTCAGGTGATTTAGGAAAAGAACTGTAGCAACGTCAGCAAAACCCATAGGTAATCCAGGGTGCCCAGAATTAGCTTTTTCTATTGCGTCAATTGATAAAAATCGAATCGCATTAGCTAAAACGCGTTCTTCGACTGTATGCTTTGTCATGCTATGTCCTTTAATTCTAAAAAATAAAATATAATTAACTTAGGTAAAAATGTCTTCAGAATTCCATATCGTCAACAAAGAAAAAGCTAATAAATAACATTTATTGTATAATGTCAGAATTAAGTTAAAATATCATGATAATTTTAAATATTGATTTTTTATTTTATATAGCTAATTTATGGTTCAATTTTGGAGTTAAATTTGTCTGATTTTGAGAAATCTAGAGAAAATTTTGAAGAGGCCTTGTTGAATCTTGAGCAAATGGTGGATCAGGTATATCGTGCAAGGCTAGAAGAAAAACAAAGTAATACTAAGCATAAGATTGATTCTCTTCCAGAAGATCCAATTATTGTTCAAAAGGAAAGAGACGAACTTAAGGTAAAACTTAATGAGATTACTGAAAGTTATGATGCTCTTTCTTCGGTAACTTCTCAGCTTTCAATAAGGTTGGACAATACAATTAAAAAATTAAGGTCTATTTTGGAATAATAATATGGCTATAGTTGATGTAGAGGTTAATGGGCGAAGCTATCAAATTGCATGTGATGATGGTCAAGAGGAGCATTTAAAAAAACTTTCTATAAAAATAAATAAGATTGTTAAAGATCTTGTTGATTCTATGGGTCAAGTTGGTGATGCTAGGCTCATACTTATGGCAGCACTTCTTCTGGCAGATGAGATTAGTGATAATGAAAAAATAAATATATCGGAAAATTTACCTGATATTAGTGACCAAGCAACTCAATCATATAATTTAGCTACTAAACGTATTTTGGATGTTGCGGCAAAGTTAAATAAATAATAATTTGTAAAGAGCGGGTACTGCAAATCAGGAAAGACAATATATCTCCCGGGCCGTTTCTTCTAACTTGGGAGCTGTCTCTTTTGAGGTTGTGGCCTTAATATCGCGGCGCCCACCTACTTTAAAGTAGGCCAAGGTAGAAATTATGTTTTTCGGATTTTGCGGTCCCGTGTAAAAATTAAGTGTTGTGTAATTGGAAAAAGAG
>NZXH01000008.1 GCA_002701885.1 Rhodospirillaceae bacterium
AATATCTTCTCCTTTTTTTCTTAAATTTTGACCTAAATTTATATTTTTTG
This sequence comes from Rhodospirillaceae bacterium, assembly GCA_002701885.1. Classification (GTDB taxonomy): domain Bacteria; phylum Pseudomonadota; class Alphaproteobacteria; order SHVP01; family SHVP01. The sequence continues at coordinate 51 of NZXH01000008.1, forward strand.
GAAAAGATATTTTGAGCTCATTTATTTTACAATCTTCATACATTACTACTGTATCAAAATAGAGAGGCACTGGAGAGCCAGTAAATACTTGCAAGGTTGAGAGAGGAGGTATCGATTTTTGAAAAATTTTACCTGGAGGGTTTTTCCCAATTAAACCAAGTAAATTATTAGACTTCTTTAAGTCAGCAAATTTAATTGCGTACCCATCAACAGCAGAGTTATTATATTGAGGTACGTTTATATTAGAGGTGATATCATTTGATAAAATTTTTCCTTGGGCATTAACCACTAATGTGTCTTCACTCGTAGATCTTTTTCTGGCAAGGTTTTCTACGAAGTTAATCGTTTGTTTAATGTCTAGGTTAGTAAGTATCTTCACTCCTTAAATTACAAAGTTATTTAAATATTCATTTTTTTTTAATTATTATTAACCCATTTCTCAAATAGATTAACCCAGAAAATAATGTTAAGATAGCAGCTATACAAAGTAGTAGATTACCAATTTGAAGAGCAGTTTCAAAGTTTGAAGCATATCCGAATAATAAAGTACCTAGGGAAATGAATTGTATTGCTGTTTTAAGTTTTCCTGAATTATTGACGGGTAAATCCTCTCCCAGACTTGATAAAAACTCTCGAAGCCCAGAAATAAATAACTCTCTTAATATAATTATTAATGCTGCTATAAAAAATAAACTAGTAATAACTTTCACATTTATTAATATCAATAATATCGATGTAGTGAGTAACTTATCTGCAATAGGGTCCATTAACTTTCCAATTACAGTTGTTTTGTTGAGTTTTCTTGCTATATAACCATCAAAAAAATCTGAGATTCCACAATAAATAAATATAACCAATATTACGTATTTTGATAGGGGAGTGCTACCAAATGAAAGGAGAATAATTATAGGAATTAATATTACTCTAGAAATTGTAAGGATATTTGGAATATTTAAAAACATAAAATAAAAATAAACTATTTGTTATCATGAAAAAAGTTATAAATCGTTTCAGCCATTATTTTACTTATACCATCTACACGCTCTAAATCGCTAAGACCAGCTCTTTTTGTTTCCTCGGCAGACCCAAAATGATGCAATAGTGATTTTTTTCTTTTAGCTCCTATACCAGGTATTTGATCAAGTGGGTTTGTAAAGTTGTTTTTTGACCTTTTTAATCTATGAAAATTTATAGCAAATCTATGTGATTCGTCTCTTAACCTTTGTATAAAAAAGAAGACAGGGCTTTTTGGGTTAATTGGAATAATCTTTCCATTAGAGTTAATTATTTTTTCTTTACCTGGTTTTCTTTCTTTCCCTTTAGCAATTGTAATGTAGTTTATATCATTAATATTATACTTTTGGAAAATTTCTTTTATTATAGTTAGTTGCCCTTTTCCTCCATCTAGAATAATTAAATCTGGTTTAGTGGCATTTTCTTTTGAAAGTTTTTCTATCCTTCTGGTTAAAACTTCTCTCATCATTCCATAATCATCTCCGGGCTTAATTTTACTTTTTATAGTAAATTTTCTATAATTACTCCTATCAAAACCATTTGATCCAAATACAATCATTGCTCCCACTTGGCTTGATCCGCTTACATGACTGTTATCATAAACTTCAATTCTGTTTATTTTCTCTTTATTACCAATTGTATTTCTTAATTGATTTAATAGACTTAAATTAGAACTTTTTTCATTAATTCTTCTTATCAAGGCATTTTTAGCGTTATTAAAAGCATCAGAAATTATCTGTTTTTTATACCCTTGAATAGGTAGTTCAATCTTAACTAACTTTGATCTTATTTTAGATAAAGTTTTTTCGATTACTTGTTTTTGATTTAAATTAATATTAACCATAATTATTTTAGGTGGTATATTGTTTTGATAGAACTGTGATATAAAAGCTTCAAGAACTACATCATTTTTTTCATTTTCTATATTACTAAAAAAATAATTTTTACTTCCATAATGTTGGCCTGCACGAAAGATGGTTAAGTTAATGCATGCTTGATTGCCTTGAATATAAATTGCTATAATATCAGCTTCAGTATTGTGATTTAAATTAATATTTTGTTTAGTTTGAATGAACGTTAATGCCTGAAGCCTATCTCTATATGATGCTGCAGTTTCGTATTCTTGTTGATTTGAGGCGGTTTGCATTTTTTCTGATAAGCTTTCTTGTATATATTTGGACCTACCTTTTAAAAAATTCCGTGCTTCATTAACGATTTCATCATATTTATTTTTTTTAATTCTACCTACACAAGGTCCTGAGCATCTTTTTATTTGGTATTCAAGACAAGGGCGAGTTCTATTTTTTAAAATTTGGTCTGAACACGATCTAAGTGGAAAAGCTTTTTGTAAAACTGATACTGCCTTGTTTACAGCTACAGCAGAGGCAAAAGGGCCATAGTACTCTTCTTCCAACGATTTTTTTCCTCTGTGCTTAACTATTTGTGGCCATTTATGGTTTTTCCTTAATAATATATATGGAAATGATTTATCGTCCCTAAGCAATATATTAAACCGAGGCTTGTTTTGTTTTATTAAATTTGATTCAAGTAATAGGGCTTCTATTTCTGTTTTAGTAATATTTATTTCAATTGATGAAATTAATGAAACCATTTTTTTTATTCTTGGGTTCATATTGTTAACTTTTGTATAGCTTGTTAACCGTTTTTTTAAATTTTTAGCTTTTCCTATATACAAAAACTCTTTATTTCCACCAAGCATCTTGTAGATGCCAGGAGAGTTAGGCATAGTCGCTAGGTTTTGAGTGATAATATTTATTCCAGTTTCTAACATTTTAAATAATTATTCATTTGGTTATATTTTTTTTAAAAAATATTTATCAACTATATTTCATAGCTTGATAATATTATTTCTTCTACTATTTTTTGTGGATAACTCTGTGGGTATACAGCAAAGGGAAAAATGAATCTGTATAAAAAGCGTAAAACATTGATTATTTGACTAAAAATAAAGCATTTTTTAACATATTGAAAAATATAGATAATTTCAAATTGCAAACAAAATTTTGAGTATAATCAATCATTTGTTAGGATTATTTAAAAGTATAAATTTTTAAAATATAGCATGTGTACAAAAAAACTCTTTTTAACCGGAATATCAGGGTAAAACCTTTAAACCACTATTATGAAAAGGTTTTTTTATACTCAACCTCAACTCCTACACTTTTAGTCTCATTTATGATGTCAAGTTTTTCAATTTTTATTTTTGCTGATTCTGCCGTTTTATATTCGAGGCATAGTCTCGCAATTTTCTGGGCTAAAACTTCAACAAGGTTTGTATGTTCTTGATTTACAAGGGTTTTAACTCCATTTACTATTTTTTCATAATCAACAATATTCTTTATAGAATCATCTTGAAAGGCACCAGGGGGGTTTATGGCTACTTTTATATTTATATTTATTGGTTGTTTTATTACTTTCTCATAACTATGGATTCCAATTTTTGCGTCTAATACTAAGTCTGAAATTAGGACAGAATAGTTTTCAACAGTTAAATCAAAAGACTCTCTTTTTTCTAGAGTAATTAATCTTTTCGTCATTCTTTAAAATCCTGATCTTTCCAAGTTAAATGTGCCCCTCCATCTAAAGCGATCATTTGACCAGTCATTCCATTGGCTGTCAAAATAAATTCTATTGCTTTACATATCTCATTAATTGTCGGAGCTTTACCAATGGGCGTTGACATAATTTGTTTATCAAAGTCATCTTTTGATTGTCTTGAGCTAGGTAATATTGGTCCTGGCCCGATTGCATTTACCCTAATTCTTGGAGCTAAGGCTAGCGCTGAGGTTTGAGTAAAATTCCAAAGTCCTGTTTTACTTAATGTATAAGAAATAAAATGTGGTGTTAGGTTCCAAACTCTTTGGTCTATTATATTTATTATATTACCCTCTGACCCTTGAGGTAATTGTTCTTCAAAATATTTTGTAAGTAAAACAGGCGCTCTTAAATTAGAATTTAAGTGGTTATCCCATGATTCTAAGGTAACGTTTCGGACCTCATCCCTTTCAAAAATAGATGCATTATTAATTAAGCAATCTACTTTTCCAAAATCATTTAATACTTTTTCAAAAAGCATCTCTGAGTTTTTTCCTATTGAAAGGTCTGCTTGAAATATTGAAGCTTTCCCACCATTATTATTAATTTTTTTTGCAAGTGCAGAGGCCTCTTCTTCAGAATGATTATAATGAATGGCCACTGTCCAATCATTTTTTGCAAAGTCTAGGGTTATACCTTTTCCAATTCTTTTTGCTCCCCCAGTTATAAGAACTGTTTCATTCATTTAATTCATTCCTTATTAAGTTTATAAAAAATTTTTATCATATGCAAAAATTGCAAATATGTAAGTTATATATGAAGCAAATAGCAGAATGCCAAGGTATCGTCCAATTTTTAATTTAAATAATATAAGTGGCATTAGGAAAAGTAGGGATAGAAACATTACTGTGAAATCTAATTTAAGTATATTTTCTTTAACGGGTATGTCTACAATAAAACTAGTAATTCCTGCGACACCAAGAGTATTAAATAAGTTACTACCAATTACATTGCCGATTATAAAGTCACTTTGTTTTTTTATTGCGGCGATTAAGGACGTGGTGAGTTCTGGCAAAGATGTTCCAATTGCAAGTACAGATAATCCTATAATTTCTTTTGAAATATTTAATTCAGTTGCAATACCTACGGCACCTTTTATTAATAGTTCAGATCCAAAAAATAAGCCAATTAATCCTAAAATTATAAGTCCTACAATCCATACAATATTTTTTGATGCCTCTAGTGAGCTTACCTCACTATTTATTGCTTCAGATTGTTCCCTGTCTTTTTTACCTTGCAGGTAGGAGTTGAATAAAAAGAAAATTAAAAAAATAAATAAAATTATACCCTCATAACTTTGAATTTTAAAATTAAGCCCAAAGAATAGAAAGAGGCTATATGAAATAATTAGAATTAAATAATTTTTAGTATTTTTATTGCTCAGTACAATTGGGGTAATTAGTGCAGGTAAACCAAGTATTAGTAGTATGTTTGCTATATTACTTCCTACAATATTACCAATTGTAAGTTCTGGTGAGCCGGATATTGCAGCATCTAGGCTTACTAAGAGTTCAGGAGTAGACGTTCCAAAAGCTATAACTGTTAGAGCTATTAGTAATGTTGACACTTTTAGTTTGAGAGCAAGAGAAACTGCTCCTCTAACTAAAAATTCGCCCCCTAAAATTAAAAGAAATAACCCACAGATAATTAAAAAATAGTTCATATGTATATTATAAAATTTTCAATAAGCAAAGTCGAGAATTGAAAAGGTTTGGTAAGTTATTAATTTATAGTTTAATTAGTTTTTTCTTTTTTTTAGTTCTAGTCCCTGGCATCCCGCCAGTAGATCTTGGCTGGTTAGGCTTTTTATTAATTAATAAGCCATCAGTCTCTAGTTTTTTAATTTCATCCCTAATTGCTGCTGCTTCTTCAAACTCTAAATTAGTGGCATGGTCTAACATTGTTTTTTTTAGACTAATTATGTGTTTTTTTAGATTATCTCCATAAAGAGATTTTTTTGATTTATAATTATCATTTATATCTGGTGAAAAATAATCACTCTCATATACGCTTTCTAATATATCTCCTATATTTTTTTTAATTGTTTTCGGCTGAATTCCTTGAGATTTATTGAATTCTCTTTGTTTTGTTCTTCTTCGTTTAGTTTCAGTAATAGCGTATTCTATTGAGTTTGTAATTGTGTCTGCATAAAGTATTACTTTACTATCAACATTTCTAGCTGCTCTTCCAATAATTTGAATTAAAGATGTTTTAGACCTTAAGAAACCTTCTTTATCAGCATCTAAAATAGCGACTAACCCGCATTCTGGGATATCTAGCCCCTCTCTTAATAAATTTATACCAATTAAAACATCGAAAGATCCTAGTCTTAGATCTCTAATTATTTCAATTCTTTCTAAAGTATCTATATCCGAATGTAGGTACCTCACTTTGATGTTAGCTTCATGCAAGTATTCAGAAAGGTCCTCGGCCATTTTTTTTGTAAGAGTAGTTGCAAGCACTCTGAAGCCATTATTGATTGTTTTTATACATTCATCTATTAGGTTATCAACTTGATTTTCAACAGGCCTTATAATTGTTTCAGGGTCAATTAATCCGGTTGGCCGAATTAACTGCTCAACAACAACTCCTTTAGTTGATTCCACTTCCCAGGGCCCAGGAGTAGCTGAAACATATATAGTTTGGGGCCTCATTATATTCCATTCATCAAACTTTAGAGGTCGATTATCGATACATGAAGGAAGTCTAAAACCATATTCGGCTAAAACAGATTTTCTACTAAAATCACCTTTAGACATTCCACCTATTTGAGGAACAGTGACATGACTCTCATCAATAAAAAGCACTGCATCCTTTGGAATGTATTCAAATAAGGTGGGAGGAGCTTTGCCAGCTTTTCTGCCGGTTAGGTATCTTGAATAATTTTCTATACCAGCACAAGTTCCTGTTGTTTCAATCATCTCAATATCAAATTTAGTTCTCTCTTCTAATCTTTGTGCTTCAAGTAATTTATTTTCCAAATGAAACTTTTCCAACTGCTTCTCAAGGTCAATTTTAATTTTTTTCAGTGCTTGGTTTATTGTCGGTCTTGGGGTTACATAATGAGAATTTGCAAAAACTCTAATTTTTTCTAGGCTTTGGGTCTTTTCACCAATTAAGGGGTCAAATTCATGAATAGACTCTACCTCATCTCCGAAAAGAGATATTTTCCAAGCCCTATCCTCTAAATGTGCAGGAAAAATTTCAATAATGTCTCCATTTGATCTGAAAGTTCCTCGTATAAGATTAACATTATTTCTTTGATATTGGAGCTCAACCAGACTTTTAATTATATCTGACCTCTCAATAATTTGGCCTTTCTCTATTGTTAAAGTCATTTTTATATAAGTTTCAGGGCTTCCCATCCCGTAAATGCACGATACACTTGCAACTATAATTACATCTTTTCTCTCAAATAGAGACCTAGTCGCAGAGTGTCTTAGTCTATCTATTTGTTCGTTTATACTCGCGTCCTTTTCTATATATGAATCAGTTCGAGGAACATAAGCTTCTGGTTGGTAATAATCGTAATATGATACAAAATATTCAACTGCATTATTAGGAAACAGGTTTTTCATTTCTCCATAAAGTTGCGCTGCTAAAGTTTTATTTGGAGCCATAATTAAAGCAGGTCTTTGAATATTTTGAATTATATGAGCCATAGTGAATGTCTTACCTGATCCAGTAACACCCAGTAAAACCTGTTCTGAGTCATTTTTATCCAGACCATTTACAAGTTCGCTTATAGCTTTGGGCTGATCTCCCGCTGGTTCAAAATCAGAATGAATTTTAAATTTTTGATCAAAATTATTGTATTCTGAAGGTTTTAATGATTTTGAAGAGTTCATTAGTTTTTACTATCCCATAGAGTGATAAAACTTTGTCTACGTAAAATAAGATATATTGTTTTTATTTTTATAGTAAGTTAAGTTTAGCTCGGCTATTTTTCAATTCTTAAATGATAATGGAGATAAAATTATGGCATTTATTGCCGAATCATTAAATCGGATTAAAGTATCCCCTACATTGGCAGTAACAAATCTTGCAAGTCAGCTAAAGGCGGAAGGTAAAAGTATTATTTCCTTGGGGGCCGGAGAACCAGATTTTGATACCCCTTCAAATATAAAAGAAGCTGCAAAAAAGGCAATTGATATGGGTCAGACAAAGTACACTCCTGTTGGAGGGACGCCAGAATTGAAAATGGCCATTTCAGATAAGTTTAAAAATGAAAATGAACTAATTTATGATCCAAGTAATCAAATCACTGTTAGCAACGGTGGTAAACATGTAATTTTTAATGCTCTTGTGTCTACTCTTAATAAAAACGATGAAGTAATTATTCCCGCACCTTATTGGGTCTCGTATCCTGATATGGTTTTATTTGCTGGTGGTAAGCCTGTAATATTGAATACAACAATTGATACAGGTTTTAAAATTGTGCCAAATGAAATTGATAAGTTAATTACAGAGAAAACAAAGTGGCTTATATTAAACTCCCCTAGCAATCCAACGGGAGCTACTTATAGTGCTGAAGATTTAAGAGCTATTGGTGAAGTAATAAAAAAATACCCTAATATATGGGTAATGTCAGATGATATTTATGAACATTTGGTGTATGATGGCTTTAACTACCATACATTTGCAGAGGTTGTTCCAGAGCTATATGACAGAACTCTAACTGTTAACGGGTGTTCAAAGGCTTTTGCAATGACAGGTTGGAGGATTGGTTTTGCCGGTGGAGGTAGTGTTTTGATTAAAGCAATGGAAAAACTTCAGTCGCAAAGTACTACAAACCCAAGTTCTGTAAGTCAGGCAGCGGCGATTGAGGCATTAAATGGTGATAAATCATTCCTTATTGATCGAGCTAGAAAATTTTGTGAAAGAAGAGACATAGTTGTAGACTTACTTAATAAAGTTCCAGGGATTACGTGTTTAAAACCTGAAGGAGCTTTTTATGTTTATCCTTCATGTTCTAGTTTAATTGGAAAGTCTACCAAAAATGGAGAAGTTATAAATAATGATGAAGATTTTTGTAAATTTTTGCTTGAAAAAGAAGGTGTTGCTGTGGTGCAAGGTTCTGCTTTTGGTTTAGAATCACATTTTAGAATATCTTATGCTACCTCTAATGATTTGCTTATTGAAGCATGTAAAAGAATCGACCGTTTTTGTTCAAGTTTGCAATAAATATTTAGTTTATTCTTAATAGATTCCTATCCTTTGAACTAGAGTCAAAAAATTTGAAAAAAAAATATATCAAAAGTAATACTCTAATGATAATGCTGTTGCTCAGTGCAATTGAAATTTTTGCTATGCAACTTCTTGTTCCTTCAATGCCTAAATTACAAAATTATTTTTTAACATCAGCTTATAACGTTCAGCTGACACTAACAGTTTTTATGTTCGGTTTTGCATTTTCTCAAATACTATATGGCCCCTTATCTGATAAATATGGAAGGAGGCCTTTAATTTTAATTTCCATAATTATTTTCATTATTGGTTCTGTCATGGGTTTTCTAGCTAAATCTATTGAATTTTTAATTCTATCAAGACTTATTCAATCAGTTGGTGCTGCAGGTGGTATGGTCCTTCCGCCAGCAGTAATTAGAGATATATATGGCGAGTCAGGCTCTACTAAAGCCATAGGTTGGTTAAGTATAGTTGCTGGACTAGCGGCTTTACTTGCCCCTTATTTAGGGGGTTTAATAAATGATACATATGGTTGGAGAGCAGGAATGCTTATTTTGATAATTATTGGAATAATTATATTTATTATTTCATTAATTTTTTTGCCAGAAACTTTGAAGTATAAAGAAAAAACTAATTTTAGTATAATTAGTATTATTAGAGATTACTCAAAGTTATTCTACTTTCGAATTTTTTTCATATTTTTTATAATTTTATCATCTATCAATGGTGTTTTTTATGCCTTTTTTGCTGGAGGAGTTTTTGTCGTTGTAGAAAACTTAAATCTTTCTTCAGCAGACTTTGGCTTGATTATGGTGCCGCTAGTAACTTCTTTTGTAATAAGCGCATACGTCAGTGTCAGGATAAATAAAATTTTTAATCCTATAAATATTATTTTTTTAGGCTCTATATTCTCTTTTTTTTCTGCAGTGATGATTTATCTGTCGTTTTTAACAGGTTATTTGTCTATATATTCTCTAACTTTTTTTGGTTTGTTTTTGGGTTGGGGCAATGGTCAAATAATACCATTAGCAACCTCTTTAGTAATAAATCTTTTTCCAAGTAGAGCGGGAACAGTGGCTGCGTCAATTGGAACAGGATCTATGCTTGCAGGAGCAATAGTTAGTTTCTTATTTGGATTTTTCTATAATGGCACTCCTAATTCTATGTCCATATTAATGATATTAACGAGCCTAATAGCGCTTATTTTCTGTATTTTACTTTCA
>NZXH01000009.1 GCA_002701885.1 Rhodospirillaceae bacterium
AAATTTACATTTTTGATAGATTCTTCTGAAAAATTATTTGTAAGTTCTTTTTCCATTTCTGGTACTCTAAATGCACACGGACCAGCTCCTGTTACACCAACTCTTATTCCTTTATCTGTATCAGAAACAAATACTCCAACTAGAGCATACCTTGATGCAGGTTGAGGAAATTTTTCATAAGCTGATTTTTTTGGTATAGGAAAACTTATGGATAAAATTAATTCATTTTCATCTAAAGCTGTTTCGAATAAGTCAACAAAAAAGTTATCAGCATCTATTTCTCGTTTATCGGTAATAATTTTAGCACCTAGGCTAATTACACTTGATGGGTAATCTGCTGATGGGTCGGAATTCGCTATCGACCCTCCTATTGTTCCTCTATGCCTCACCATAGGGTCTCCAATGAGTCCTGCTAGATATGCTAATGAGGGAATTTCTTGATTAACCAATTCAGAGTTATGCACCTCATAATGAGTTGTCATAGATCCAATAATTAAATTATTATCTTTTTTTGAAATACCTCTAAGCTCTTTAATTTCACTTAAATCAATTATATCTGATGGTGCTGCAAGTCGTTGTTTCATTGTTGGAATAAGCGTCATTCCACCTGCCATTATTTTTGGATCATCTAAAGAAGATATTATTTCTTTAACCTCATCTATTGAACTTGGCTTGTGGTATTGAAACTCATACATTCTATTCTCCAGAAAATTCTATGATTTATGCTTTACATCTTTGCATTCAATATTGATTTAACAATATTATGATAACCTGTGCACCTACAGATATTTCCCTCTAATTCTAATCTTAACTCTTTTTCATCAATATTTGGTTTTCTTCTTCTTATATCTATTCCAGCCATAACCATTCCTGGTGTACAAAAACCGCATTGTAAACCATGGTTTTCTTTAAATGACTCTTGCATAGGGTGCAAACTGTCATTTTCTGAAATACCTTCTATAGTAGTAACCGTTTTGTTGTTTGCTTGAACAGCAAGAATTGTACAAGATTTTATTGCTACTCCATCTAAATGAACAGTGCATGCCCCACATTGGGTAGTATCGCAACCAACATGAGTACCAGTTAATTTAAGATTTTCTCTTATAAAATCAACCAAAAGGGTTCTTGGTTCAACATTTTCCAGCCTGTCTTGCCCGTTTACATTCACATTAATCTTCATAAATTTCTCCCATATGGATGTAAGGGTTTTAAAAATATCATAAATATGTCTTTTTAGTTTCCATAAGACATGACCATTGGTCAAGTGTTAGCTTAAATATATTTTAATTAATTGAACTATAAATCAAAATAAGTGCAATTATTACTATAATAAGTCCTGAAATCCATACATATGGGGTGATTTTTAAGCTATTTCTTGCCGAAATTGTTTCACCTTTTTGATCGGTATTACTTTTAGACTCGATTTCGTTATCGTTATTTGATTGAAGAATATTTGCAAAATTTTCAAAGAACTGTCCAGCTATCTTCTTAGCCGCACCATCAATTAGTCTTGTGCCAATTTGTGCGAGTTTTCCTCCCACCTGTGCGGTAGCTGAGAATTTTAATATTGTTGAATTTTTACTGTCTTCTTCAAGTGATACATCTGCGCTACCTTTACCAAAACCTGCTGGCCCACCCTGGCCTTCTCCAGAGATAGTGTAACTATTTGGTGCGTTTATATTTGTTAAAGTAACTTTTCCACTAAATTTGGCGCTTACTGGTCCAACTTTAGCTTTAACCGTGGCTACAAGCTCAGTTTCAGAAGTTTTTTCTATAGATTCGCAGCCTGGAATTGCTTTTTTTAAAACCTCTGGATCATTAAGACTATCCCATACCTCTTGCTTGCTGGCGTTTATTTTATGTTCTCCGCTCATTTCCATTGATCTAGCCCTATCTGTTATTTAATTATTATAATATTTATAATGTTATAATTTAAATTTAATTATATATAAATAAGTTTATGAAATTAAATGCTTTATAATCGTTTTTTTGCGAGGAAGTCCGAAATAATGAAATTACGCATACCAATTGTTAAAACATCCTTGGATATTTCTTCCTGGTTTTTAGTTAGGGGAAGGTCTGCAGGAAAGGAAATTACCCATAGAAAGTTGCAATATTTAATGTATTTAGCATATGGTAACTATTTTATAGAAAAATTTGATAGTAAACTTATTCCTGTAACATTTATTTTAAGTAAAGTTGGTCCAATAGAGCCAAATATATTTCAATTATTTGGAAAAGTAAATTTAGCTGATCTAGGCAATGATCTACCAGGAAACGTAGAAAAATACCTTCTAAATATATGGAAAAAATTTGAGGATTTTGAATCTGATGAGTTAGAGTTGATTATAACTAAAAATAAAGTTTGGGGGCAAATATCCTTGCAACCTATTGGAACCCAAATCACTGATGATTTAATAATTAAATCTTTTGTAAATGATGATCAAATTAAAAAAAATATATATAATAATATAGTTGATGATGAAAAAGAATATTGGACTTTAAGTGGTAAAAAAGCAGAGAGATGGATTCCAGGTTTGTCAAAAAAAAATAAATAAAGCTATGAAAAAAAAATTAAAAGTAAGAGGTTTAAAGGTTCCGCCGTCAATCATTCTGTCCCATTTTTGTAATGATAACAGAATTAAAAATTATTATGATGTATCATTTAATTTATGGGAAAGTAAGAATGCTCAAGATAAAGAATTAGATGTGTTTGATTTTGACTTATGTATAATTCCTACAAATTTGTCATATGAATTGTATAAAAGTGGTTACCCTCTAAAACTATTATGTGTCAATATTTGGGGTATATTACATATTATGTCTAAAGGAAATGAATTTTTTTCCTGGAGCAATCTTCATGGAAAATCAATTGCTGTTCCTATTAAGGGAAATATGCCTGATACAATTTTTAAAGTTTTGGCTAAAAAAAATAATTGTGATTTCGAAAAACTTGATATTATCTATTGTGAAAGCTATCAAGAAGCTTATCAATTTTTAATTAAAGGGAAAGTTGATTTTGCCGTTCTTCCTGAACCTTACGCAAGTGATATTGAACTGAAAGGTTTTAATAGAGTTTTAAATTTGCAGGATAATTGGGGAAGAAGTTTTGATACCAAAACAAGATACCCACAGGCATGTACTGTAATCCATGAAAAATTTAGCATGGAAGAGTATAGAAATTTTTATAATGTTCTTAAATCTTCCTCAAAAAAAATATATGAAGACCCGGAAGATTCGTCGAAGGTTGGTCAAAGTTTACTTGGAATAGATAGTAAAATTATAAATAATAGTTTTAAATATTGTAATTTAGAAACTATTTCCGGATCTGATTCATTGAAAGAAATACAACTGTTTTTTGAAATTTTAAATAATTTTTCAAATAACATAAATAATGAATTTAATATAGATAGTAATTTTATTGCTTTATGAAAATTTAACTCACAAATGTTAAAAATAGGAATAAAGCAAAAATAATTATTACCCAGAATATAGTTCTTCCAGTTGGAAGTGTCTTTGCTAAAATACCTGATGGTCCATGATACTTAAATATTTGTTCAATGAAAGAGTTTATCTGCTCAGGTGTTCCTCTTTTTATACCATCAGAAAGTATATTTAATTCTATAGAAAAGTAGTTTATTAATTTTTTACCTATAACTCTAAAGAACCAATCTGAGTCCAGACTTATTGTTAATGTTCTTTTCATTTGAGGGAGTAGTATAAAAAATGCCAATCCAGCAAAAAGTAAAAGCTGAAGGTATGCAACAACATGACCACTTGTATAGGGGACATAATTTACGTTGAACGGCAATATTGAATACAATAAAGATGGAAAAGTGCCCAAAATTATACATAATGCAGCAAAGATTATCATTGAAACTTTCATGTTAAGCGGAGGGTCTTTCGGTCTTAACCCAGAGTCTTTTTGAAAAAAAACAAACCAAGGAAATTTAATTCCAGCATGAAGAAAGACTCCTGCAGATGCAGCGGTAAGTAAAAACCATACATAAGTCAAATGTTGATCTGCAGCCCCTTGACTAATCATTGACTTAGAAATAAACCCTGAGGTTAATGGAAATGAAGAGATTGCTAATGCCCCAATTATTCCACAAATTGTAGTAATTGGCATCGTTCTGTAAAGCCCACCCAAGTCTGTACACTTTCGTTTTCCAGTCATATATAGAACTGAACCTGCTGACATCAGGAGTAATGCTTTATATATTATGTGAGCAAATGCGTGTGCTGCTGCACCATTTAAAGCCATTTCTGTACCAATTCCAATACCTGTGACCATAAAACCTACTTGGTTTACAATTGAGTAAGCTAAAATTCTTCTCATATCGTTTTCAAGTAGTGCATATATTATACCATAAAAAATCATAAATATTCCGATGTATATTAATACTTCGGTTCCAGGAAAACTCTTTAGCAAAACAAATACAGCAGTTTTAGTAGTAAAGGCAGATAAGAAAACCATTCCACTAGCTGATGCTTCTGGGTATGCATCTCCAATCCAAGATGAAATTGGCCATGCACCTGCATTTATTAAAATTCCAAAAAGCATTAACCACTGAGGCCAGCTATTTAGTTCTATTGTTGTAAAGTTTGAAGATCCTGACTGATATATATGACCTATAATCCCAATCATTAATATTACACCACCAAAAAAGTGTATTAATGCATACCTGAAACCTGCTTTATGGGAACTTTTTTCCAAACCATTCCAAATAACCATAGTTGAGCCTATGGCCATTATTTCCCAAAAAACAAACATTGAGATAAGGTCTCCAGAGAAAGTTACACCTATAGCACTTCCAGCATAAATAAATGCAAAACCTAGTTCTCTTGATTTTATATTATTTATAGCAAAAATTGTTCCTCCAATAGCCATTATAGAAAAAATAAGCGCAAATAATCTGGCAAGTTTATCTCCTTCTATTAACTCAATGGAATAGTCTAAAAAAGAACTTTTAAGTATAACGCCGTCTGGAACTTGAATAGTAAGTAGTATAGTTATTAATGGTGATACCAGGGCTATGGGTTTAAATAACTGCTTTGGAACAATTAGCAATAGAAAACCTGCTATTATTAGAATTAGGCCTGGGGGAATATAATTAATCATCGTAATAGCTATCTTTTCTTTTAACTATTATTGCAAGTAATTTTGAAATAAAAACCATTGCAACACAAGTTATAAAACCATACCAGGCATTAAACCCAAAGGACTCATCAATTATAAAATGCCCATGAATATGGGCAAAAGCTTGTAATAGTAATGTAATAGCTAGTATAACAAACATTAACAACCATAAAATTTTTATTGTTTTTGGTTTGACCAGCCAGTGAATATCTTGATTTTTATTTTCATCATTATTCATAATTTAATTTCCTATAAATTTTGCAATCTGGAAAATTGGAGTTGGGTATAAAAATAATAATATAGTTAAAGTTACAGAGATACCTAGAGCAATCAAAATTGCAGTTGGGGCTTCTCCATGATCAATTTTAGAATCTGGTGTTAGGAAAAAAGATAAATAAATTACTGGAAGTAAGTAAGCAACAGATAGCAGTGTACTAATAATTAATACCAGTAAAATAATAAACTCTTCTTGTTGAATTGCGCCTAATAAAATATACCATTTACTTATAAAACCACCAGTAGGAGGAAGGCCAATAATTGATAAAGAGCCAATTAAAAATGCCGCCATGGTTAAAGGCATTGCTTTACCAATTCCTTTAAGTTGGCTTATCTCAGTTTTCCCGGAAGCTACATAAATCGCTCCAGCACAGAAAAATAAAGTGATTTTTCCAAACGCGTGTGAAGCTATATGAAGGGTGCTTCCTATAATGCTATTAGAGCTTACAATCATAGCAGCAAGAACAATATAAGAGAGTTGGCTAACTGTTGAATAAGCTAGCATTTTTTTAATATTATTTTGTTTGAGCGCTATTATTGATGCTGCTACGATTGTTATAGCTGCTAAATACATTGCAAATTCACTTGCTCCATTAGAGGATAAATTTTCTACACCAAAAGTATAAACAGTAATCTTAAGTACGGAAAAAACCCCAGCTTTTACAACTGCTACAGCGTGTAATAGTGCGCTTACAGGTGTAGGTGCAACCATTGCTGCTGGAAGCCACCTGTGAAATGGCATTACACCTGCTTTACCTATTCCAAAAATAAATAATAGTATTAAGATACCAGTGAGATATGGGTTTATTTCATTTTCAAGAATACCACCTGATACAAATTCTGTAGTCCCAGTAATTGACCATATCCATATAATACCAAATAGGAAAAAAACTACAGAGGTTGTTAATAATACACCGAGATATGTCCTTCCTCCTTGTTTAGCACTCTCTGATTGATGGTGTGTAACTAAAGGGTATGTAGATAAGGATAGTGCTTCATAAAATATAAAAAGTGTAATTAGATTTCCAGCATACGCTACACCCATTGTAGCTGCTATCGCTAAAGCAAAAAAACAATAAAATCTAGTTTGATTTTTTTCATTTTTCCCACGCATATAACCAATTGAATAAATTGAAGTTACGATCCAAAGCCCACTTGCAATTAAACCAAAAATTAAACCAAGGGGTTCCGGTGTTAATTGGATCGAGCCCCCGGGGAAAAAGTTTACTATAACAAAAGTTTTGCTTTCTGAAAGGCCAAGCGTATTTATAGTCAGCAATAAATTTGTTAAAAAAAGAATAGATGCTGTTAAAATTGTTATAAATTCTCTCAAATTAGGAGAATTCCTTGATAGAAGAATTAGCGGCACTCCAGCTAAAGGAATAATTATAGTTAATATTATAAGAAAATTAATATCCATAACTATTAAGTTCCAATAAGAAATTTAGCGGCTTCAGAAGCTAAGCCAGCTGAGAAAGAGGTTTCTATTCCAAAATAAATTGTCATTATAACCAGTACATACATTGGTATTAACATTGAAATGGGAGCTTCATTAATTTTATAAACATTTTCACTAGAACGAAAATACATAGCTTCTATAATTCTCCAAACATAAACCAACGCCAAAAGTGATGTTAATAGTAAAAGTATTGCAAGCACCCACCAACCTTTATCAAGAGCTCCTAATATAATGTACCACTTACTAATAAAACCAGCAGTTAAAGGAACTCCAATCAAGCTTAAGCCTCCTATAACAATTGCAAATGCCGTGAATGGCATTTTTTTTCCCAATCCTTCCATATCTTTAATTTTTACAGACCCTATTACAAGTGCAATACAGCCCATTGCTAGGAATAAGGCTCCTTTACTAATTGCATGATTAAAAATATGAACAATTGCAGCTGTTAATCCATTAAGATTGTTTAGGCTAATACCCAAAATAATATAACCGACTTGTGCTAGGCTTGAGAAAGCTAAGAGTCTTTTTATATTTGTTTGAAAAATTGCTACTAATGAACAGACTATTATGGCGACGATTGCAAGTGACGCAAGTATTTCTGCTGTAGGATATTTTATAAAAACGAAATCCGATCCAAAAACTGTATATCCAAATCGTATAAGTAAATAGATTGCTACTTTTGTTGCTGTTGCAGATAAAAATGCGGAGACAACTGATGGTGCGTAAGTATATGCATTGGGAAGCCATAAATGAAGAGGGAAAAGTGCAAGCTTTAATAAAATACCAATCGATATAAATGCGAAAGAAACTAATATTGCTTTAGTTTCATAAACTTTGGGTAGTCTCTCTGCAAGGTCTGCCATATTCAGTGTTCCAGTCATTGCGTACATAAGACCGACACCTATAAGAAAGAATGTAGCTCCAACAGTACCCATAACTAGATATGTAAATGAAGCTGAAACAGCTCTTCTATCCTTCCCCATAGCTATCATAGCATAAGAAGAAAGTGATGAAATTTCTATAAAGACAAAAACATTGAAGGCATCACCAGTTATTGACATACCCAATAGGCCAGAGAACATGAGCAGGTAGCCAGTATAAAAAAGGTATATTTTTTCTGAATCTATTTCATGTTCAATACTTTTTTTGGAATAAATTGTAACTATTGAACTTATCCCTGAAACAATTACTAAAATAAATGTGTTTAATATGTCGAGTCTGTATTCAATTCCAATTGGAGCTAGCCAACCACCTAGAGCGTAGCTAATAACGTTTTGATTTAAAACTTGTTGAAGCAGAATCAAAGAAATTAAAAAAGAAACAATACTAACTGCTTGGCTAACTAGACATGATATTTCTTTATTTCTAAGAATTACACATAAAGGCGCAGCAATTAGAGGTATTACAACTTGTAAAGCAGGTAGTTGGGACAACATATTCAGTTTTCCTCTTGAGCATCAAGTTTTGCTATTTCATCTTCTTCAATAGTGCCATAGCTTTCATAAATTTTCACTACCAAAGCTAAACCTAAAGATGTTGTTGCAACACCTACGACAATTGCTGTAAGAATTAAAACATGGGGGAGGGGGTTGGAATATAATTCAGTATTCTTTTGTAAGATTGGAGCTGTCCCTCCACTAACTTTTCCAAATGTTATATATAATAGAAAGACAGAAGCTTGGAAAATATTGAGCCCAATAATTGTTTTAATTAAGTTACCTCTAGCAATAAGAGCATAAAAACCAATCATCATTAATGCGATAGCAACCCAATAGTTTATATGACTTAGAATTAAATCCATGATTTAATTCTTTCTTCCTGCAAACATGTAAAATATTATAACCATTACAGAAGCAACAGTAATACCTACACCTAATTCTACAAGAATAATACCAATATGCTGACCTTCTTTTTGAGTGTGACCCAAAACACCATATTCAAGAAAATTAGCACCAAGTATTTGCGTAACAATACCTACTCCCGCATATAAAAGAAAACCAAAAGCAATTAGTGATATTATAATATTGCTTGGCGCTACTTTCTTTAGATCGTTGAGACCATATATTAAACCATATAAAATCATTGCGGCTCCAATAATTACTCCTGCTTGAAACCCACCACCAGGACCGTAGTCTCCATGAAATTGAACATAAAGACCAAATAATATGATGCCTGGAATAAATAACTTTGCAATTACTCTTGGAACTATATGATGTTTCATGACTGATCTTCTGATTTACTTTTTTGGTTTAATTTATTTGTTGTTTTTCTTCTGGATAAAAGAAGAAGTACCCCTACTCCTGCAGTAAATATAACTCCAACTTCTCCAAGAGTATCATAACCCCTATAACTTGCTAAAACAGCAGTAACTATATTAGGCATTCCCGTATGTTTATAAGTATTTGCAATATACTCTGGTGCTACATGCGTATGAACAGGGGCGTTAGGATCTCCAAAAATAGGCAAATCCCAAGTTCCGTAAACAAGCAATGCACCAGTGCAGATTACTATAAGTAAAGGTAAAATAGGACTTTTGTTAGAAACTTTTTCTCTATTACCTGTAATTGCTAAAACGCCTAACATCAATATAGTTGATATTCCAGCTCCAACTGCTGCTTCAGTAAATGCAACATCTACAGCATCTAATACTACGAATATACTTGCCATCAATAAGCTATAAATGCCACTTAACATAGCAACTGCAAATAAATTTCTAACATAAATAACAGCAATCCCTGTTATTGCAAGAAATATTACAAGAATTAAATCTATGTAGATTTCTAGACTCATTTTTGATTATCCATTTTCTTTTTTTTGCCAAGGTTTTAAGTTACTAGCTAGTGCGGCCCTTGCTAAAGCATGAGTTCCAGTAGGGCATGTGAAAAAAATAAATATAAGAATTAAAATAATTTTTATAAAATTTATA